>NZ_WTKW01000160.1:0-9424 GCF_011378745.1 Pseudoalteromonas sp. Z1A6 | reverse complement strand
AAAGCGGCCTAGGCCGCTTTTTTAAAGTAGTTAGCTTTTTAGTTATTAAAAAGAGTATTTAACAGAGAACTGTAAGCGATCTAGATCGCCATCTACTCCATTTTCGGTTTCACGTTCAGCATGCTTTAGTTCAGCACCAAACGTTAAACGTTTAACGGGTGAGTATAGAATATTTGCGCTGTAGCTTTGGCTTGATTCTGTCGGATCGCCAGAAATAGCTAATAAATCAGTGTTGTTATCAGCGCTAAAGAATGAGTATAAGAACGTTGAGCGCCATTTGCTTGTCCACTTGTGCTGGTAAGCAACAAAACCAGAAGTTGAGTCAATCGCATCTAGTTCATCGCCATTAAGTACTGCACCGTGAGCTACGTTTAAGCCTACGTAACGGCCTAAGCCTTTGCCTTGAGTAAGCATAAATTTAAGGTTGTCTTCACCAAGGTTTATTTTACCCGATGCACTAATACCAAAAGATGTTTCATCGGCATCAACACTGCCTACTTTATAAGTAAGTTGGCGAGCAAGCGCGGCAACAACAATGTTACCCCAATCAGCTTTGTGTGTGTAACGAGCTGTAAAATCGGGTAATGATGCATCATCAGTGACTACCATACCGCTAGTCGTAGAAATTGTACTTTCTGGGTTTTCTAATGAGAAAGACCATGCGCCAGTGGTATATTTAATTTGCGATTGACGCACAAACACAGTGCCTTCAGCAGGCCCTACAAAATCAAGCGTTTCAGCAAGGGCACCCACGTTTTGAAAGTTAGACCACGTTTGACCAAATAACCAACCATCGTAAGTAACAAACGCGTGGCGAATACGTGGTGCGTAAGAGTTTGAAACTCGCTCATTACCGCCAGCAGCCGAGGCTAAAAAATCAATCTCAATTTTAGTCTTAACGGTTTTGCCGTTATCCATTAAAGTTGATGTACCAAAATTAAAGCGTGACTCGCGTGCATGCATATCAAATACTGCATCAGAGCTATTGTCGTCACCAACGGTTAGCGTGCTTGGTACGTAAAAATCACGGCCAACGTTTGTACCAGCCGGTGCACCTGCGGAGTAATCACTCCACATTGTGTCTAGCTTGATGTATCCACCGTAAGTAAATTCGGTATCACCAATTTTTGCAGCAGTTGCCGCGTATGCAGTACTTGATAGTGCACATAGTACAGCGCTTGCTGCCAATGTTTTTAATGGGATAAATTTCATTGTGGTGTCCTTTATAGGCTACTTGTTGTCTGTTACTTTTTTTTTCATGTAAGGTTGTATTACTTGCTACGAGTATTACTTACGAATAAAAAGGGTGTTAATTTAGCTTTTCAATACACATATTGTTTTCATTCGTTAAATAAAGCTTTTATTAAGTACTGCAGTAAATACGTTTATTACAGTACCGAACACTGTTGAATATGCGCAATATTTACTCAATTACCTATTGGTCTATAAGACTAAGGTTTTAGAGTTGATAAGTTTGTATTCACTTACATTTAACGCGTTGTATTATTTATGTAAAAAAATTGAAAGCAGAAGGATTATAAACTACAAATGAGCAAATTGGTGAGGAATACAACTAAGGTCTAATACTTAATAAAGTACTGCTGAGTAATCCTTGATAAGAGCCTAAGGCAAGTAATTTAATGGAGACGAAGATGTCACAAAGTATCTATCCAGTTCCGGCGCATATTAAAGATGCGACTCTTGTAGATAAAAATAAATATAATACGCTTTACAAGCAATCTATTGATGACCCAGAAAGTTTTTGGCGTGAGCATGGCAAACGTCTTGATTGGTCTACCCCTTATACAAAAGTTAAAAACACATCATTCGACAAAGGACATATAAATATTAAATGGTATGAGGATGGCTACCTTAATGCTTCGTACAATTGTATCGATCGTCACTTAAAAACCAAAGCAGACAAAACGGCGCTTATTTGGGAAGGTGACAGCCCATCTCAAAGTGAGAATATTACTTATCAACAATTGCATGATGAAGTGGCTAAGTTTGCCAATGGTTTAAAAAAGCTAGGTGTTCAAAAAGGTGATCGTGTAGCGATTTATATGCCTATGACGCCTCAAGCTGTTTATGCAATGCAGGCTTGTGCACGTATTGGTGCTATTCATTCGGTTGTATTTGGTGGCTTTTCACCTTCTGCGATTGCAGATCGTATTCGAGATTCGGGTGCCAAAATTGTTATTACTTCGGATGAAGGGCGCAGAGCAGGTAATTGTGTTCCATTAAAAGCAAATGTAGATGAAGCGGTAGCGCAAGAAACTGTAACCTCAATTGAGCATGTTATTGTGCACCAATTAACCGGCGGTGAAGTTGATTGGAATGAGCACGATATATGGTGGCATGACCTAGTTGCTGATTTACCAGCAAAGTGTGAACCAGAGCCAATGAACGCTGAAGATCCATTGTTTATTTTATATACATCAGGTTCAACAGGTCAGCCGAAGGGTGTTGTGCATACTACTGGTGGCTACTTAGTTTACTCATCAATGACACATGAATACGTATTTGATTTAAAAGAAGACGATGTGTATTGGTGTAGTGCCGATGTAGGTTGGATCACAGGCCACAGTTACATTGCATACGGGCCATTAGTAAACGGTTGTACACAAGTATTATTTGAAGGTGTACCAACTTATCCAACTGCAGGACGTATGGGCGAAATTGTTGATAAACACGGTGTAACTATTTTATATACTGCGCCTACAGCAATTCGTGCGCTAATGGCGAAAGGTGATGAGCCAACTGCTTCGTCAAATCGCGATAGTTTACGTATTTTAGGCTCGGTTGGTGAGCCAATTAATCCAGAAGCATGGACGTGGTATTACGAGAGTATTGGTAAATCTAATTGTCCGATTGTTGATACGTGGTGGCAAACAGAAACCGGTGGCATAATGATTACGCCTTTACCGGGTGCAACTGATACAAAGCCTGGCTCTGCAACCCATCCATTTTTTGGTATTGCGCCAGCATTATTTGATGCTGAAGGTAATACACTCGAAGGTGCCGTAGATGGTAATTTAGTTATTTTAGATAGTTGGCCATCGCAAGCGCGAACTGTTTATGGCGACCATGAACGTTTTGAACAAACTTATTTTAGCGCCTACCCAGGTGTTTACTTTACTGGTGATGGGTGTCGTCGTGATGAAGACGGTTATTACTGGATCACAGGACGTGTGGACGATGTACTTAACGTATCAGGTCATCGCTTAGGTACTGCGGAGATTGAAAGTGCTCTTGTATCACATCCAGCAGTAGCAGAAGCCGCTGTTGTAGGTTACCCGCATGATATTAAAGGCCAAGGTATTTATGTTTATATTACGCCAAATGAAGGTGTAACAGTAAGCGATGAGTTAACCAAAGAGGTACGTAACTGGGTTCGTAAAGAGCTTAGCCCAATAGCATCACCAGATATGATTCAATGGTCTCCAGGTTTACCTAAAACGCGCTCAGGCAAGATTATGCGTCGTATTTTACGTAAAATCGCTGCAAATGAGCACCAACAACTCGGTGATACGTCAACGCTTGCAGATCCATCTGTAGTCGATGAACTAATCGAGAACAGATTAAATCGTTAAATGTGCGTTAAAAACTTGATTACAAGTTGATTCTAAACGTAGTATATCGGCTGTCAGTAAGGGTTTTATACCTAACTGGCAGCCGAATTTATTAGGAGTGAACCATGAGTCAGTTTTTAATAGCGGACGACCATCCGTTATTTCGTGAAGCACTAAAGGGCGCATTGAGCGCAAAATTTGAAGGTTTAGAGGTTTTTGAATCATCCGATTTTGACAGCACACTGCAAGTGTTAAGCGAGCAAGAGGATCTTGATATATTACTGCTAGACCTTCACATGCCAGGTAATGGTGATTTATATGGTCTTATTCGTATTAGAGAAGAATACCCAAGCTTACCTATTGCCGTTGTTTCGGGTAGTGAAGACGCTAATATAGTTTCTAAAGTAATGGGTTACGGCGCTATGGGTTTTATTCCTAAATCGTCATCGTCTGATGATATTGCCAGTGCAATTAACCAAATACTTGAAGGCGATACATGGCTACCAAAAGAGTTAAAAAACAAAGTAGCTGAAATTGAAGGTGAAGACCGAGAAATAGCAGCGCAAGTTGCCTCATTAACACCTCAACAATACCGAGTGCTGCAATATCTGCACGAAGGTTTACTTAATAAGCAAATTGCTTATGAACTGCACATATCAGAAGCAACAGTAAAAGCACACATTACAGCCATATTTAGAAAACTCGGCGTGTACAATCGTACCCAAGCCGTTTTAATTGCCGCGAAATTAAAACTCGAGCCAATAGAGCAGGCATAATTTACATTTAAAAAGTCACTTGCTTAATTATGAGCAAAAAAATGCCAGCAACAATGCTGGCATATTTTTATGTGTAGAATAGTTAATCAGAATTCAGGTTAATAACAAAATGCATACCTTGTTATCAACACTGTTTTATTACCTCAAAATAAACTACTTAATTAAGCGAATTGGTACAATGCTAAGAAAACACTACAGTTTTATTACCATTAATAAATAGCTTATGCTCTGATGCAAGTTGGAGTGCTTTACAAAACACTGTTTTCTCTACATCTTTACCCATTTTAGCCATCATTTCTGCAGTATTAGCGTGCGTTACGCTTGTTACGTCTTGAAGAATGATAGGTCCTTCATCAAGCTCATTATTCACAAAGTGAGCGGTAGCACCAATGATTTTTACGCCGCGCTCAAATGCTTGATGATAAGGTTTAGCACCTATAAATGCGGGTAAAAATGAATGATGAATATTAATTATTTTGCCTTCAAAGCGACCCACAAATTCAGGGCTTAAAATACGCATGTATTTGGCAAGACCAATAATATCAGGGTTGTAGCTGGCAATTAAATCACCTACTTTTTGATCGTGCTCGCTACGAGTTAGTCCTTCGTGCGATACAACATGAAACGGCACATCAAACCCTTTTGCTAAAGGCTCTAAATCAGCGTAGTTAGCAATAACTGCTAATACTTCAATATTAAGAGTTTGTTCAAATTGCTTTAGCAACATACCACCTAAACAATGGGCTTCTTTAGTTGCAAGTAAAACTACTTTAGTTTTTGCACCGCAATGTAGGGCAAGTTTAGCGCCTTGTGGCAACAGTGCGCGTAGTTGATCTAAAAAGTCGCTTTGTGGCTCGCCTGTAAGCTCTGTGCGCATAAAAAATCGCTGTGCGTCTTTATCTACAAACTCGTTGTTACGCGTAATATTTAAATTATTTTTATGACAAAGCCCTGTGATTTTAGCTATTAAGCCTACGTCGTCAGCACATTGGGTGGTTAGTATATAGCTCATTGTCCTCATTCTTACCCTGTGATTAATACTTCATTATTTGTGTTTTGGCACATAAAGCAAGGGCTTTGTGGACTAATCCAATATTAATCATGTTGTTGAGTATAAAAGAGGTAGTAAAGTTAAAAGGTATTGAATAGAGGTTAATAAAGGATAAAAAAATGCCACCTAATTTACAAGGTGGCATTAATACTAATAATCCAGAGTTTAAGTTAATTAACCCTTTGGCTCGGGAGATAAGCTTTCTTCTTGTCTTAAATACCCGGCAGCTTCTTCGTCATCTTTAGCTATCGCTTGCTGAGTAGGTATAGCACGCGTTTGCTGATTTAATTGATGTATTTGTGAAGCATTACCTAAATCACGCTCACTGGTGATTGAGGCGATAGATTCACGGTCTTTCAAGAACGCGATAACGTCTTTTTTGATTGCTTGTAATTGTCCTTCGTCTTTATGCATTTCCATAATATGGCGAGGATGTTCAAGATTTTTCATACCTGTTGCTGCAAACGTAGTAGAAATAACACGAGAAACAATAATCCAAGGCGTTATGCTACTGCGTACTAAAGTATTTTCTGAGCGGGTACTATCATGAATACCAGTACCTGTTGATATTTTAGACTCAGTAAATGTGCCTTCGCATTTAAAGTACACTAGTAGTGATTCAAATTGCATTTCAGCAAAAAATAGATGAGCTGTATTTGTAAGCAATTGCGCAAATGCTTTAATAAGTATACTTATTAGCAATAAGTGAAAGCTTGTCATTAATAGCTCACTAAATTGAATAACATGTTGGTTATTAAATGCTTGTTTAAAGCTACTAATATTTGCAGCGTCAACGTAATGATAAATATTAATAAACGAATACGCTAAAAACACAGTAAACGCTAAGGCTATAATATAAAGCAAGTTACCACTTACTAAAGCAAGTAACCTTGCTAGCGTAAAGTTTTTACCTAAGTCTATTGAGTGCAGTTTAGGTTGAATCTCTTGGATCATTTCACCTTTAAAACCGCCTTTACCTTCAATTTGTTCTTGAAGCTTAGGATCTAATTCGCGATAAACTCTGTTAGGTACTTCTTTATAACGACGGTTAGCCATTACTAGATTGTCTAGGTTTATAAAAATTTCGTCTGGATGAACAGACTCTTGCCAGTTTTCACGTAGTTCTGATACTTCAGCAGAAGGGGTAACTGCATTTAAACGCGCTTTAATCATAATAAAAGCAATTGCGCAGCTCAGAGTGGCTAATACAATAATCGCAATTAAGTACATGCCAGCATGAAGACTAGGTAGTTGCTCAATCCAGCCATCTATTTCTTGTTTGCTAATGTGTTGTTCTTTCATCAGCCATGACATAGAAAGGCCAATAGCGATTGGTAGAATAAAAGATAAAGAAATAATTTTAGCGAGTGCACCAGTACCAAGTGCTTCAATATTTTTTTCAGCGTTTCTAGAAATAGGTTTACCCGTAGAGCGCCACGAAAAAAGCACGTAGAACATTAATATGGCACTATAAACAGGAAATGCTAATTCGCCTGCTTCACCGGTAAAACCCGATAAAGATACAAATGCTACAAGGCCATAAGCAATAAGTGCAACAAGGGTACTTACCCATGAGCCAAATAAGCGCTGAGCAACATTACGAATAGGATAAGGTAGGAATAATAACTTAGGGATTAAGCTGTGAAGTAAACGTGATAAAAAACCATTAGGCTCTTTAAACGTACTGTTTTTACGACCAACCAGCATTTCTTCGAGTGATTGCGCGGTGTAGGCTACTTCTTTTTGTTCTTCTTGGGCGGTTGATGCTTGTGATTTGCTGTAGTTATAAGCAAGTGAAGTAGGGTGGTTTCTGCCTACAAAATACTTAAGAGTTGCATAAATACCACTTGAAAGTGAGCGAATGCCGAATGCTAAAATAAGCATGCCAAACACCATTAAAATCCATCCAGCGGTTGTATCTTCTTTTACTGATCCCGCAGCAATAACAAGTAAACTAATACCCGCTATAGACTCAATGAGTCCTCTTACAGCTGTTACTTTACCTTCAAGTTTGAAGGGGTTTTTTAGTCCAAGATCAATCGATCCATAATCAAAAGCCATTGAATGCTCCTTTTAAACAGCATGCCCAATTAAGGGAGAATATAAGCGTAGTTATAATAACCATTATATATATCGTATTTTTGTTTTTGCTCAATTTTTGATTATATATCAATAAAGTCGTTCAGTTTAAGGTTATTTTAAAGTGGTACATTCTATGCTTTGAAATATAAGCTTAAGCGAGTTAACAATATCTCTTTTAAATGCTTGAGGAGGAATGATGGAATTGATTTACGTTGATGATAGTTTGCCCGGAATTACCCGAAAGAAAAAAAACAAACATTGGCAGTATTTTGACCCAATAGGAAAAATAATTAAAGAGAAGGCCGTTATTGAGCGCTTAAATTCACTCGCGTTCCCGCCTGCTTATAAAAGTGTATGGTTTTGCCCTGAAGAAAATGGGCATATTTTAGCAACAGGTTACGACAGTAAAGGACGAAAGCAGTACCGATATCATCCATTATTTACACAACAACAAGATGCTAAAAAGTATCAAGCTTGTAGTGTGTTTGGACATAAGCTGCCGTTACTTAGGGCTCAATTAAAGGAAGCATTGCAAGGTGATGAGCTCGATTATGAACGTACTTTAGCAGCCATTGTTAGATTAATGGATTTAGGTGCTTTACGGGTGGGGAATGAACGTAATGTAAAACAAAATAAAAGTTTTGGTGCGACAACCCTAAGATCAAGGCATGCAAAATTAACAGGAAAAAATATTAGATTAAAATACCGTGCAAAGTCAGGCAAAGAAAGGGAAGTAAATATAACGGATAAAGCATTGAGTAGTGTTATTAAGGAGCTTCAGGACTTACCCGGGCAACACTTGTTTCAATATATAGAAGAGGGGGAGCGCTCTAACGTTACCTCTACTGAAATCAATCAGTATATTCAAAATATAATGGGTGAAGAATTTAGCGCAAAACACTTTAGAACATGGCGAGCAAGTGTGATTGCTTTTAAAGAAGTGTATGAAGCAAAAGGCGCTATTACATTAAAAAAAATGCTTGATGAAGTGTCTTCAAAGCTTGGGAATACGCCAACAATAGCGCGTAATTCTTATATTCATCCTGATGTTATTGAGCTTTGTAAGAAAAATGAATCAGAACAAACTCATTGGCGCGACAATTTTAAATTACCCCGTAAAACAAAGTATCTTAGTCGGTTTGAGCGCGGTTTATTAGAGTTTTTAACGTAACGATAAAGGCTGTAGCTTACAGCCTTTATGCTAAGTTTTTATATTATGCTATTGCAGCATAAACGTTTCGTATTCTAAATCTTCAAATTGTTTTGAAAGCCAAAATAATCCTACTACCGAGGTAATAATGGTTGCTAATGCAAAGCCATAGCCATAAAACTGCGGTCCAAAAGCAATTGATAACAAAGTTAAAACAACGTTTATTACCAAAAATAACCCCGCTAAAAATAGCACTGTTGAGCGTTTATCTAAATAAAACAAAATATTTAAAATAGATAAAAATATAACTTGTACGCCTACACCTACTACATCAATAAATAAAAGCGTTTTATAGTTTGGATCAATGCCAATAAAGGTAAGTATTTGCTCACCCCATAATAATAAGCAGGCAACGGTAATACCCTGAATTTTAAATATATCGTATAAACCGGCACGCGCAGTTTGGATCATACTGTCTTTTAATATGTAGATCTCTTCAAGAGATGAGCCACCACGAATAGCGGTGTAAAAACGGTCGTACTCTTCTACAAAGTCTGTTTCCATTTTTACTAAAAATACCGCCATACCGGGGATAATAGACAAATAAGCCAAAAATATAGGTAAGTCATAAATTGGGCTGGCTCTTAATGTACCAATAATTTGAATTGATGTGCTTGGAGAATACCAAAAAATGATTTTATCAGCCCATACACCAATGTTATAAAACAGACCACAAAAGAATAGGCTGTAATACACTTTTTTATTGCTTAAAAAGTCAAAGCTTATAAGTTTT
>NZ_WTKW01000016.1:0-24596 GCF_011378745.1 Pseudoalteromonas sp. Z1A6 | reverse complement strand
TTTATTCGGCTGCTTAATGGTTTGTTTTCAATGCTTTGTAGTTCTATTTCAATCGCATCACAGGAAATATGTATTTCGAATAAAGACGTTAATAACGATAAACTTAAACAAGCTAAGCTAATGCCAAATAAAATAATCCCTGTGGTATTAAATTCAATAAATAAAGCAAACATCGAAAATGTACACAGTAAAAAAGAGGCTACGCCGTACACCTGCATTGTTCTGATTAAGTTTATTCGTTTACGTAAGTTAGTGATTTGAGCGACTACAACAGGTCGGATAGATTCACCTTCGCGCGCATTTAACTCCCTAATTAATTGCGCTAAAACTAAAAATCGGTTTGTATAGGCTAGTAATAGCAGCGATATGGCCGGGAAAAGTAGGCCCGGGGTTGTAAGTGTCATGTTTATTCCCTAAAAGTGCAGCATGCTAATAATTTAGCGCAGGATATTGATAACACAAAATAAATGAGGTGAATATTGCAAAATATTAATAATAAAAATTCAACTGATAGCTCCTTTCAATGGGTTACAATTTATAAAGCCGAAAATACCCTTGAGGCTAATATTATTAAAGGTTTAATACAAACCAGTGGCATCGAATGCAAAATAAAAGGTGAGATGCTCCAAGGCGCATTGGGAGAAATTCCATTTGATCAAGCACAAGTTAGTGTGCAGGTTTATGCGATAAAAGAGCGCCATGCGCGCCAAATATTGGTAAACTATCAACAAGTAAAACAATCCGCTCCAGATTGGGTATGCCCTAACTGTAATGAGCATAATGGATCAACATTTGATTTTTGTTGGTCGTGTGAGACGTTAAAGAATGACTAAAGCAAATAATTTTCAGCGTATTAGAGAGCTTAACTATTTACAAAAAGCTGTTTTAGCAAGTGCTTTAATAGAGCGAATGCTGCCAAATTACGGTTTATTTAGCGAAGCAACGGGGTTTGGTGATGAAACCTTACTTCGTAATTCGCTTAATGTTTGTTGGGAAAAAATATTACTGCCTAAAAGTAAAATAGATCTCGAAAAACAAGTTGAAAAAATAGAACCGAATGTTCCTGAGCTTGCTGATTTTGATATGTTTGGTACTTACCCTGCTATTGATGCTGCAACGTCTTTACTTAGCTTAATGCACGGTTTAATGGCGCAAGATGAGCAAGAGTTCATTAGTGTTAGTAAAATTTCTCAAGCAACCGTAGCCCGCTTTATTGAGTATCAAATGACGGTTGAAGGCGAGATTGCAGATAACACGGCCGTTAGAGAGCATCCATTAATGCAATACGAAATTGAAGTATTAGGTGAGCTAATTGATTTTGTAGAAAATATGGGGCGTATTACCTCTGATAGCGTGAAGGCACTTAAAAAGCTTGCCCTAGAAGATGGCCAAACAAATATTGGCCTTACGTTATAAAAACAGCGAAGTGAAATTTTAAAGGCAGGAGAAGTACAGTGCGAATTTTAGGCATTGAATCGTCATGTGATGAAACAGGTATTGCAATATACGATGACGAAAAAGGCTTGTTAGCTCATCAATTATACAGCCAGGTAAAAGTACACGCTGATTATGGCGGTGTAGTACCGGAACTTGCATCGCGCGATCATGTTCGTAAAACGCTACCACTTATAGACGCAGCTTTTGCACAAGCGGGTTGCGGCCCAGAAGATTTAGATGGCATTGCTTATACTGCAGGCCCCGGTTTAGTTGGAGCATTATTGGTAGGTACTTCTATTGGTCGTTCATTAGCATACGGTTGGGACATTCCAGCTGTTGCTGTTCATCATATGGAAGGGCATTTACTTGCTCCGATGCTTGAAGAAAATATTCCTGAGTTTCCGTTTATTGCATTGCTTGTATCGGGCGGTCATACCATGATGGTTAAAGTAGCGGGTATTGGACAATACGAAGTACTAGGTGAGTCAGTTGATGATGCCGCAGGCGAAGCCTTTGATAAAACGGCTAAGTTACTTGGTCTTGACTACCCTGGAGGTCCGCGCTTAGCTAAAATGGCTGAACAAGGCGTTGCGAAGCGCTTTATTTTTCCTCGCCCGATGACCGACAAACCAGGTCTTGATTTTAGTTTTAGTGGTTTAAAAACTGCAGCATCAATCACTATTCGTGAAAATGACGACGACGATCAAACTAAAGCTGATATAGCGCATGCATTTCAAACAGCGGTTATTGATACGCTGGTTATTAAGTGCAAGCGAGCGCTTAAACAAACAGGTATTAAGCGTTTAGTAATCGCCGGTGGCGTAAGTGCAAATACACAGCTTCGACTGCAGCTTGAACGCGTAATGAAAGGTATGAAAGGCGAAGTTTTTTATCCGCGTACTGAATTTTGTACCGACAACGGTGCAATGATTGCTTATGCAGGAATGCAACGATTAAAAGCAGGTCAGTTTGCAAGTCTTGATATGAAAACAAAACCTCGCTGGCCAATAGATAGCCTTGAGCCTATTTAATTATACCAATTGCATTAAATTAGTGATCTATTATAGCGATAAGAAAATAGCTCAATAACAAGGCTAAAATTATGATACATAGTTGTTCTATATAAATAATTTTTAACGTAGTTAGTGAGTTATTTAATACGCTAGAATGATTATGTTTTTAATAAAATTGGTATTACTCTTACATTAACTGTTTTCGTTTTCATCAGTGGGTGCTTTTTTAGCGCCTACTTTTGGTTCTTCCCCACTAAATAATCGAATAATATTAGTACGGTGACGAAATATAATTAACAACGTGATAAAAGTAACGGGAAGAGTATAAAGTGGTTTTATTAGCCATGTATATAAGGGCGCTAAAGATACAGCTACAAGCGCTGCCAGTGATGAATAGCGTGTTATTGCCACTATAACTAACCAAGTGCACACAAGTAAACCAGCCAGTGATAAGCCAATAGGTAATAATGAGCCAAATGCCGTTGCTACGGCTTTACCGCCTTTGAAGCTAAAAAACAGTGGGTACATATGGCCTAAACAAGCAGCTACTGCGACTAAACCAAGCTCTAAAGGTTCAACTTCTAAAAAATAAGCCCCCCATACCGGAATAGTGCCTTTTAAAATATCAAACACTAAAACCAAGCAAGCCGGAAATGCTCCGCCTAATCTATAAACATTTGTAGCCCCTGGGTTGTTAGAACCACTATTACGAGGGTCAGGGAGTTTGAACAACCGCGACACTAAAATAGCCGACGAAATCGACCCAAGTAAATAAGCTAAAACAAACATTAAAGTGGCTAACACACGCTTCCTTATTTTTTAATTGCTATACCAATTGATAGTACTTTTAAGCTATTATTGGCAGCAAAATTTATCGTGAAAATTATTAACAGGCTATTTAATAGCTAGTTTGGTTATTTTGCTATTGTAGAAGTTATTTTCACATATTTAAACACTGGCTAAACCATATACAGTATTAATTTTATTGATGCTTTGTATAGTTGCTTAGTCGTTTGTTGTTATTTGGAGTATCAATGGATAAGGTTTTTATATCTCAATTGCACGTCGACACTATTATTGGAGTGTACGACTTTGAAAAAGAAAGTAAACAGAGCCTTTATTTTGATATTGAAATGCTTAGTGATATTAAGCCTGCAGCCGAAAATGACGATATTAATTTAGCACTGGATTACTCAAAAGTAAGCGAACGCGTTATTAAGCACTGCACTGCAAAACCTGTTGAGTTGCTAGAGACTTTGGTTGAGCAGTTGGCTGAGATTATTTTAAGCGAGTTTAATACGCCACAAGTTACTATAAGAGTAAGTAAACCAGCAGCAGTAGCACAAGCACAAACTGTGGGTGTTGAAATTACACGTGTTAAGGCAACTGACTAAATGGCTCAAATTTATATCAGCCTAGGGTCAAATATAAATAAAGCGCATTATATACAATGTGCATTAATTGCACTTAAGCAGCACTTTGAGCACATTGTGCACTCGTCTGTTTTTGAAAGTGAAGCAGTTGGGTTTGCTGGCAATAATTTTTATAATTCAGTAGTTGGCGCTACAACTGATATGTCGCTTGCTGATGTATGCGCTTTATTAAAACAAATAGAGCGTGATAATGGGCGTACAGCGAACGACAAAAAATTTAGTCCACGAACGCTCGATTTAGATTTACTGTTTTATGATGATGTAACTTGCGATTCCCCAGCGCAATTACCACGTGATGAAATAACTAAAAATGCATTTGTATTACAACCTCTGAGTGAGGTTGCCCCAGATTTTTATCATCCTGTAGCTAAGCAAACGATTGCGCAGTTATGGAATGAATATAATAACCCTCAACAAAAGCTATGGAAGGTGGAGTTTTCTAACCTATGAGTATTATCGAAATAATTATTTTAGCCCTCATACAGGGATTTACTGAGTTTTTACCAATATCGAGTTCTGCGCATTTAATTCTCCCATCGCAAATTTTAGGCTGGGAAGATCAAGGGCTTGCGTTTGACGTAGCAGTACATGTTGGTACTTTAATAGCCGTTGTTATTTATTTTCGTAAAGAAGTAGTAGATATACTAAGCGCATGGTTTAAATCTTTTGGTAAGCAAGGCACTACCGATGACAGTAAATTAGGCTGGTGGATTATACTAGGTACAGTGCCTGCCGCTATTTTAGGTTTACTTTTAAAAGACTTTATTGAGTTATATTTGCGAAGCGCTTGGGTAATTGCTACTACCACCATTGTATTTGGTTTGTTGCTTTGGTACGCGGATGCAAAAGGGAAACAAATT
The DNA here is from genome assembly GCF_011378745.1 of Pseudoalteromonas sp. Z1A6. Taxonomy (NCBI): domain Bacteria; kingdom Pseudomonadati; phylum Pseudomonadota; class Gammaproteobacteria; order Alteromonadales; family Pseudoalteromonadaceae; genus Pseudoalteromonas; species Pseudoalteromonas sp. Z1A6. Next base: position 19,853 of record NZ_WTKW01000016.1, on the reverse strand, counting down.
AAAACTATTTATCAGCTCAATTGGAAAACGGCACTTATCATTGGTTTTGCACAAGCTGTTGCAATGATCCCGGGTACTTCTCGATCAGGTATCACGATGACCGCTGGTTTAATGTTGGGTATGAATAAGCAAAGCGCAGCGCGTTTTTCGTTTTTACTAGCGATTCCGATTATTTCTATGATGGGGCTTTATTATATTGCAGAGCTTGCACTGGGTGACCATGTAGTTGATTGGAATACATTATTGCTTGGTGTGGTGCTATCGTTCTTATCGGCTTATGCATGTATATTTATGTTTTTAAAAGTAATAGAGCGAATGGGTATGTTGCCATTTGTAATATATCGTTTATTACTCGGTGTAGGTTTGATTGTATTTTTAACGCTATAAACAAACTTAATTAGTAAAACCAAAAAAAGCACCTTTAGGTGCTTTTTTGGTTTTAAACTCAGCTTATAAATTTAATAAATAAGCTTCAATAAAGCGGCGTTGGTTAGCGGCTTTTGGCGCTGTTTTAAATATAAGTGTATTACCATTTTTACGTAGTTTTAGCTCATTAGTAAATTTACATTCGATAGCATTGAACTGAGCTATGTCGTTTTTAAAACTTTGGTCTTTTTCGCACATGTATGCCATTTCGTTTGCAACTTGTGCACAAAATGAACCCACTGGATATTCTTTTAGGTTTTCATCATCAATGCTTTCCCAATCAACATTGGTATTTATTTTTAATCCGCATTGCTTATCTATTTCGCTATTAGCGGCAGCTATATTTTTTTGTTGATACCCTAAATGCTTTTCACGATTAAACTTCGCTAGTTTAGCTTGAGTACCTTTATTTAACTGTTGATCGTATTGCGCTTTTAAGTCTTCAACAATGGCAGGGTTTGACTCTTCTTTTTTTGATAAGTAAATTCCATCACGAGTGTCTGGAATATAAAGATTGTAAGAGCAACAGCGGTAGCCTTCCTCAACACTTACTAAACTTCTTTGTGTACCATCGTAAGTATATTTGTAAGCTTTATTACTACCATGAGGTTTTAATTCGGTTAAAAATACAATCCCATCAATATCATGGTTTATGCCTGTTACTTTTACTAAAGCTTGTTTTTTATCTGTTGTTGGGGCAATAACAACATTAACGCCTTCGCCCGAACTTAGTTCTATTGGGTACTTAGCAAATTCCAAAGCAAAGCTTTTTTGACTAAGTAAAATACAGGCTATAAAGAATAGTTTTTTCATATTAAGTCCTTTTTAAGTTTTAAAGTTATACAGCAAGCTGGTTTATAACATTGATAATAATTGATTAAAAGCAATACAGGGTAGGTGAACGTGCCTATTTTTTGATTTTTAGCGTTTAAAAAACTAATTAACGTGTTTTTGGCACGAGTGAATTGTGCAGACGTACATAGTAACTAAGCACGAATTTTGGCATTATAGCGCCATTAAACTTTGCATAGCTGTAAAGTGAGCATACGATTTAAGGAAAGTATATGCATATACATATTTTGGGCATTTGTGGCACGTTTATGGGTGGTATTGCAGCCATTGCTAAATCATTAGGTCATAAAGTAACGGGTTCTGATCAAAACGTTTACCCACCAATGAGTACGCAACTTGAAGAGCTTGGCATTGAACTGACTCAAGGCTACGACGTATCTCAATTAGAGCCAAAACCAGATATGGTAGTTGTCGGTAATGCAATGAGCCGTGGTAACCCGTGTGTTGAATATGTGCTTGATAAAGGTCTGCCTTACACCTCAGGCCCTGAATGGCTTAAACATAATTTATTACAAAAATCGTGGGTACTTGCTGTAGCGGGTACGCATGGAAAAACAACCACAGCAAGTATGCTTGCGTGGGTTTTAGAGTATGCAGGTTTAAAACCAGGGTTTTTAATTGGCGGCATAGTCCAAAATTTTGGTGTATCGGCAAAAGTGGGTGAAACGCCATTTTTTGTTATTGAAGCCGATGAATACGACACTGCTTTTTTTGATAAGCGCAGTAAGTTTGTCCATTACCTTCCACGTACACTTATTTTAAATAATCTTGAATTCGATCACGCTGATATTTTCGAAGATTTGAACGCAATAAAAAAACAATTTCATCACTTAATGCGTACATTACCTCAAAGCGGCAAGGTAATTTGGCCAAAGCAAGACGTAGCGCTTAATGACGTAATAGCACAAGGGCTTTGGAGCGAAAGCGAAACGCTAGGCGATGATTGGAGCTATGAATTAATAAAAGCCGATGGTAGTGAGTTTAATGTACTTTTAAATAACGAAAAGCAGGGCACTGTTTGCTGGCAAGCAATAGGCGAGCATAACGTTAAAAATGCAATTATGACTATCGCAGCAGCGCGTCATGTGGGTATAGCTGTTGATCATAGTATTGATGCCTTAGGAGAATTTATTAGCCCTAAAAGGCGTATGGAGCTAAAGGCTGATATTAATAATATTAAGGTGTATGACGATTTTGCGCATCACCCAACAGCAATTAAAACTACGCTTGCAGGACTGCGCGCAAAAGTAGGTGATGAAAAAATTATCGCTATTTTAGAGCCGCGCTCAAACACGATGAAAATGGGCGTGCACCAATATACATTATTAGATTCACTGCGTGATGCTGACGACGTACTACTTTTTGAACCAGAGAATCTAAATTGGTCGCTAAAAGAGCAAGCAGATAAAGCAGGCATGCAGTGCTTTAGCAGCACGCAAACAATTATTGATACGGTGCTTGAAAATATTGAGCCTAATCAACATATTTTAATTATGAGTAATGGCGGTTTTAATGGCCTTCATCAACACCTTGTTGATGGTTTAGCTGATAAATACAGCGGAGAATAGTGTGCAATTTAAAGATAGAATTACGCTCGCTTTTAGCGGTGCATCAGGTGCGCCTTATGGTTTAAGGTTACTTGAAGTATTGCTTGAACAGCAATTTCAAGTTTACGTACTTATCTCAAGTGCAGCGCGAGTGGTGCTTGATACAGAATCAAATATTAAGCTCTCTGGTAACGAAGATAAAGCCACTGAGCAGTTAAGTACGCTGTTTAATGCTAAATCTGGGCAGTTAAAAGTATACGGTAAAGATAACTGGTTTAGCCCTGTGGCATCGGGCTCTGCGGCACCTAAAAAAATGGTGGTATGCCCGTGTAGTGCAGGATCGGTTTCTGCAATTGCGGTAGGGGCGTCAGATAATTTACTAGAACGCGCCGCCGATGTTGTAATAAAAGAACGCGGGCAGCTAATTTTAGTACCGCGCGAAACACCATTTAACGAAATTCATTTAGAAAACATGCTTAAGTTATCTCGTTTAGGGGTAACTATTATGCCAGCAGCACCTGGTTTTTATCATAAGCCACAAAGTATTGAAGACTTAGTCGATTTTATGGTGGCAAGAATTTTAGATCATTTAAACATTGAACATAACCTAACAAAACGTTGGGGTTATGGTGAGGGTAAGTAATGGTTAAGCAAAATATTGCTTTAAATATAGAAGGCCTTACTAAGGTTTATAAAAATGGTGTTGAGGCCATTAAAGGCGTTGATTTACAAGTTTACGAAGGTGATTTTTTCGCTTTGCTTGGCCCAAATGGAGCTGGTAAATCAACCACTATTGGTGTTATTTCCTCACTTGTTAATAAAACAAAAGGCAAAGTAGAAGTATTCGGTTGCGATATTGATACTGATTTAGAAGCCGCAAAAGCGCATTTAGGCTTAGTGCCGCAAGAGTTTAACTTTAGTCAGTTTGAAACGCTTAGCCAAATACTTGTTAATCAAGCTGGTTATTACGGTGTTCCACGCGCTGAAGCCCATAAGCGTGCTGATAAATACCTAGCTCAACTTGGTTTACTTGAGAAAAAAGACAAGCAAGCGCGTACGCTTTCAGGTGGTATGAAACGCCGCTTAATGATTGCACGTGCGCTTATGCACGAACCAAAGTTGCTTATACTTGATGAGCCAACAGCAGGTGTAGATATAGAGCTTCGTCGCTCAATGTGGGATTTTTTACGCCAAATAAATCAGCAAGGCGTTACCATTATTTTAACCACACATTACCTTGAAGAAGCAGAGTTACTGTGTAAAAACATTGCGATTATCGATAATGGTCGAATTGTTGAAAACACCACAATTAAAGCACTGCTTGCAAAGCTTGATAAAGAAACGTTTATTTTAGATTTAAAAACGCCTGCAAATCCTGTAACGCTTGATGGCTATAAATTTACCATGACAGACGATCGCACTGTTGAGGTGGAAGTTGCTAAATCACAAGGGTTAAATGCTGTGTTTAGTGCATTAACAGCTCAAGGTAATACTGTATTGAGTATGCGAAATAAAGCAAACAGACTAGAAGAGTTATTTGTAGGATTACTAGAGCAAGGGCGGGGCGAATAAATGTTTAAATATGGCGTAGCCTTAAAGAGTTTATGGATTAAAGAGTGTATTCGTTTTTTACGTATTTGGGTGCAAACCTTAGTACCGCCAGCAATTACAATGAGCTTATATTTTGTTATTTTTGGTAACTTAATTGGTTCACGAATTGGCGATATGGGCGGTTTTAGCTACATGGAGTTTATTGTACCGGGCCTTATAATGATGTCGGTCATTACCAATTCCTATTCCAACGTAGCCTCTAGTTTTTATTCAACAAAGTTTCAAAAAAGCATTGAAGAGCTTTTAGTTGCACCTGTACCTAACTACATCATTGTTCTAGGCTATATGGGTGGCGGTATGACGCGCGGTATTATGGTGGGCTTTATAGTTACTTGTGTATCGTTGTTGTTTGTAGATATTCAAATACATAATATTTTTGTAATAATGGCGACGGTTATTTTAACTTCCGCTGTATTTGCTTTAGGTGGTCTGATTAATGCGATTTATGCAAATAGCTTTGACGATATAAGCATTATCCCCACCTTCATTTTAACGCCATTAACTTATTTAGGTGGTGTATTTTATTCAATTACCCTATTGCCTGAATTTTGGCAAAATGTATCACAAGTAAACCCAATTATTTATATGGTTAACGCGTTCCGTTATGGCTTTTTAGGCGTGTCGGATGTTGATTTAAGCGTGGCTCTTGGGGTTATTTTAGTATTTATAACAGCGTTATTTACATTAGCGCTTACATTGATTAAAAAAGGTGTGGGGCTAAGACACTAATGAGTGATGCAAATTCACGTAGTATTGTATCTAATCAAGCGGGTATTCACGAAAAGCTTGATGAAATAGTAAATAAGCACTTAGATGCTGAATTTAAAAAGCCAATTGCAGCACACACCCAAGCCGCATTTGACGAGGTTAATGCTAAAGTACAAGCCTTTAGTGGCCCGCTTATTTTAGACTCGTGTTGTGGCGTAGGTGAAAGCTCAGCTAACTTAGCTAAGCGCCACCCAGATGCACTTATAATTGGTATTGATAAATCGTCGCACCGATTAGATAAGCACGATGTTGAATATAAGCAAACCGACAGTGGTCAGTACATCTTAGTGCAAGCAGACTTAAATGACTTTTGGCGTTTAGCGGTAGCTGCTAATTGGCAACCTACGCACCATTATTTGTTGTATCCAAACCCGTGGCCTAAATCTAAGCATATTCGTAGGCGCTGGCATGGCGCAGCTATTTTTCCATTTATTGTTAAGTTAGGTGGAAAATTAGAAGTACGCAGCAATTGGGATATTTACGTTAAGGAGTTTGCTCGGGCGCTCGAATTAACAGGCAACCCTTGCGATGTAACGCTTTATGAGTCAGACGATGCCATTACGCCTTTTGAGCGTAAATACTGGGCCAGTGGCCAGCAAAGCCACCGACTCGTTATTAACTTACCTCGCTAAAGTAAGTTAAAGTGCTAATTCTTCTTCTATAACCGTACTAACATGTGACACTGGGTGGGCAAAGTAGTTGCCTTGCATTAGTGTCACATTCGCCTTTTTAAGTGCGGTTACTATGGTTGCATTTTCTACCGACTCTGCCATTAATTGCAAACCAAGTTGATTAGCAAAACTGGCTATATGTTCAATAAATAAATAGATATCTTTGTCATTCACTATTTGCTTTATTAGTGCGCCATCTAGCTTAATACCATCTACTTCCAGCTTAAGTACGTTTGATATATTTGAATAACCACTACCAAAGTCATCAATAATAACCTTAACGCCTTTCGTTTTAACCATTCCAATAAATGCTTTTACCTCAGAAAAGTTGGCAATAGCTTGGGTTTCTAAAAGCTCTAGTGTGATATTACCAGGATGCGGGTAGCGCTTAAGTTCGTCCGCAATAAACTCGCTTAAATTAGGGTCGAGCATATCTTGTGCTGTTATATTTAAACTCCAGCAAATATCGGTTTTTCTAAAGCGACTAACACATTGTGAAAATATAGTACGGGTAAGTATTCCGTCCATTCTTGATCGAGTAACAACATTTAAAAATGCATCAGGTTTCAACACTTCCCCTTGCGCCGTTACCATTCGAGCTAAACATTCGTATTGAACGACCTTGTTGGTATTTGTATCAATAATGGGTTGAAAGTAAGGCACTATACGGTTGTTATCAAACGCTTCACGCACCTCTTTAGCCATTTCAACATTGTATTGATATTGCGTTTTTACATCGTGTAGCGCTTTTGAGTAGTTAACTACGCTATGCCTGCCTTGTTTAGCTTGCAGCGCCGCTATATGAGCGTTTTCAAGTAGTAGCGATTTATTGCCACTGGCAATACCTGCACATAGAGTTATATAAATAAAAGGGTCAGTTAACACTGGGGTATTAAAGTTATATGTTTTTACGAGATCGGTAAATTCGTCATTACTCATTTCTTTAGGCGCGAGTAATACTATTTTGTTGGTTGCTAGTCTGTATATATGGCAATGCGCAGAGCTTCTGAATTTAAAGTGAATAAGTAAGTTTTTCATTACTTTATCACCCACTTCAGTGCCGTAGAAACTGTTTATATCTTCTATTTCATTAACCCAAATAACGGCTAACTGCATGTGATGAGCATTACTTTTTTTAATAAAGTACTCAAGAGCAATATGATTTGAAAAACCAGTACTTGAGTCAGTTGCTAACGAGCGCTTTAGTAAATAAATATATATGGCGGCAACAAGTATCGCGATAAAAAAGAAGAAGCTAGCCATTGCAGCTGCTTTTGATACGCTTTCTTTAAGTTTCTCGTTTAAATTGTAAATAGTTATATCGGCACCCGTTAAATAGGTATTGCCGTTAATAGGGTCAACGTAAGGAATAAAAATAGTTTTAAAGTGGCCCCACTGATCGCTCGATATTTCAAATACAGGCTCGGTTGAGTAAAAAGCACTTATATTGGCATCGGTAGCTTCAGGGTAGAGATCTAAAAATTGAGTTACTTTGCCATTATTCTGATCGTCTTGCGTGTAGCTTGATGAGCTAAAAAGAACCTTTCCGTCTTTTAAAATCATTGAATACACATAAGCAATATCAAGTGCTTGAGCAAACTCAGAGAGCTGTTTACTTTTATCTTGATAGTAAGAAAAACTTATGTTGTCGCCTTGATTAACCGCACTTAAGTAATTTTCACCTAAAATATGTTTTACGCTGGTGGCTGCATTAAGTAAGCGATTATCAACCGACTGCATTATTTCAGCACGCGTGGTTTGGTAAGTGTAGTAAACATAGGTAAGTAAGCTTATTAAAAACAAGCTAAAGCCTGCCACTATCCAACTAACTTTGACTCTTCCTTCTGGCATATGTGTCCCTTTTTTGTTATCAAATTTATTATACCCAAAATAAGTAAATGCCCAATAAATAATTAGGTTTGGTAGAGTTTTAATTAAATTATCATTTTTTTGTCATCGCTTTGATTGCTTTTATAGGTTTAAACGAGACATTTTAGTTATATTGCAGTAAAGTTAGCGCAATTTTTAAAGAAACACGATTGCTCTAAATGTCCTAATAATTAGGCGTTTTTGATGGGTAAGCGCGTGTTTTAGCTACACACACTAGGTATTGAGATGGATCAAAAGCGTTGTGCCGTCGCCTCTAAAGAAAGCCTTAAGCGTATATTTACTGTACCTGAAGCGCCAGACTCAACTTTAAGCAAAATCGAGCTTGAAATTTCGAGTAATTTAGCAGGTTTTCTAAACGAAAATATAGCGGCAATTGAAAAACCATTACATGAAATCGAAAAAGATTTTCAGTCGGCAGTGATCCCAGAGGATCCAACGTTTGTATCTGCTTATGCCCAAGACATAATGGAGCAACTTGTTGCACATTCTGTGCATACAGCTGCGCCTAGCTTTATTGGTCACATGACCTCTGCCTTGCCGCATTTCTTATTACCGCTGTCAAAATTGATGGTAGGGCTAAATCAAAATCTAGTAAAAATAGAAACGTCTAAAGCGTTTACGCCTCTTGAGCGTCAAGTGCTTGGAATGATGCATCATTTAGCTTATGGGCAAGAAGATTCATTTTATTCTAAATGGATGCACAGTGCTAAAACCTCATTAGGTGCATTTTGCTCTGGTGGAACGGTTGCTAATATTACTGCGCTTTGGATTGCTCGAAACCGCTTATTAAAACCCGATGGCGATTTTAGAGGTATCGGCGCACAAGGCCTAATTGCCGGTATGCTGCATTACGGCTATAAAGGTTTAGCAGTATTAATATCAGAACGCGGACATTACTCATTAGGTAAATCGGTTGATTTACTCGGTATTGGCCGCGATAACTTAATTGGTATTAAAACCTGCGAAAATAATAAAGTTGATGTAGGAGCTATGCGCGAAAAAGCACGTGAGCTTGAATCGCAAGGCATTAAAGTAATGGCGATTATTGGGGTAGCGGGTACAACCGAAACCGGTAATATTGACCCACTTGATGAAATGGCCGACTTAGCACAAGACATTAACTGCCATTTTCATGTAGATGCTGCATGGGGAGGAGCAACCCTTTTATCGAACACGCATCGCCCTTTATTAAAAGGGATTGAGCGAGCAGATTCAATTACCATCGATGCACATAAACAAATGTATGTACCAATGGGAGCGGGCTTAGTTTTATTTAAAGATCCCGCTGCAACTGATGCAATAGAGCATCACGCTGAGTACATATTACGTAAAGGTTCAAAAGACTTAGGTAGCCACACGCTTGAAGGCAGCCGACCTGGTATGGCAATGTTAGTACACGCTTGCTTACGTGTTATTGGTCGCAAAGGTTACGAAATGCTGATTGATCGAAGCATCAAAAAAGCACATTACTTTGCTGATTTAATTAAGGCTGATGAAGACTTTGAGCTTATTTCGGAGCCTGAGTTGTGCTTATTAACGTATCGTTATGTACCTAAGCAAATTAAACAAGCAATAGCCGATGCTGATGCAGCAACTCGGTTAGATATTTTTGCTTCACTGAACCGTTTTACTGCCAGTATGCAAAAACGTCAGCGAGAGTCTGGTCGCTCATTTGTATCACGTACTCGTTTAACGCCTTCTAAATACGACAATCAACCAACAGTTGTATTTAGGGTGGTACTAGCTAACCCGCTTACTTCAGGTGCTATTTTAAAAGAGATATTAGCTGAGCAAAAAGAGTTGGCAGCAACAGATCCGGTATTCAAAAAATACTTAAGAAAGTATATGTAATCTAAATACAAAAAAGGGTCACTTAATGAAGTGACCCTTTTTGATATTAGAATAGCTGATTAAATTACTAATGCAGAATACGTGCTCTAATTGTACCCTCAACAGCGCTTAGTTCTTTAAGTGCTACTTCAGATTGATCTGTATCTACATCAATAACTACATAACCAATAGATGCGTCTGTTTGTAGGTATTGCGCAGCAATGTTAATACCGTGCTGTGCAAACGCTTGGTTAATTTGCGTTAGTACACCAGGGCGGTTGTGGTGCACGTGTAATAAACGGCTACGATTAGCAAGCTCAGGCAGCGATACTTCAGGGAAGTTAACCGCGGTAATAGTTGAGCCATTATCTGAATATTTAGCCAGTTTACCCGCTACTTCAATACCAATGTTTTCTTGTGCTTCTTGTGTTGAGCCACCAATGTGCGGCGTTAAAATAACATTGTCGAATTGACGCAGTGGCGATACAAATTCTTCATCGTTAGATTTTGGCTCAGTAGGGAACACATCGATTGCTGCACCACTTAGTTTTTTCTCTGTTAGTGCTTCTGCAAGTGCATCAATATCAACAACAGTTCCGCGTGAAGCATTGATCAAAATAGATCCCTGCTTCATAACAGCAAGCTCAGCACTGCCAATAAGGTTTTTAGTTTGCGGTGTTTCTGGTACGTGTAAGCTAATAATATCAGAGCGTTGTAACAGCTGAGTTAGGTTATGCACTTGCTTTGCATTACCCAGTGATAACTTATCTTCGATATCGTAATATTCAACGTTCATACCGATGTTTTCAGCCATAATACCTAGCTGAGTACCAATGTGACCGTAGCCAATAATACCTAAAGTTTTACCACGTGCTTCAAACGAACCATTTGCTGTTTTTAACCAGCCACCACGATGAGCCGCTGCATTACGCTCTGGAATACCGCGTAATAAAAGTAGGATTTCACCAAGTACAAGTTCAGCAACTGAACGAGTATTAGAAAATGGTGCGTTAAATACAGCAATACCGCGTTCGCGTGCTGCATCTAAATCAACTTGGTTTGTACCAATACAAAAACACCCAACAGCAACTAGCTTGTCAGCTGAGTCTAATACGGCTTGGTTAATATGAGTACGAGAACGAAGTCCTACAAAGTGAACATCTTTAATGCGCTCTTTTAATTCGTCCTCAGGTAAGGATGTTTTAACGTAGTCGATATTGCTGTAACCGTTACGTTTTAGCGTTTCAACAGCGCTTTGGTGAACACCTTCAAGCAAGAGAATTTTAATTTTGTCTTTTGCTAACGATACCTTACTCATAACCTCATCCTATTTAATTTGTGGCCCATTTTTAGTACCGATAATCACTTTATCAGCACCACGCATTGCAAATAGGCCGTTGGTAACTACGCCAACAATTGAATTTATTTGTGCTTCAAGTTGTTTAGCATTGGTAATTTTTAAGTTAAATACATCTAATATAACGTTACCGTTATCGGTAACTACGCCTTGGCGATAAACGGGGTCACCACCAAGCTTTAATAATTCTCGTGCAACGTAGCTGCGAGCCATTGGAATAACTTCTACCGGAAGCGGGAAGTCGCCTAATGTTTTTACTAATTTGGTGTCATCTACAATGCACACAAATTGTTTAGCTACAGCGGCTACTATTTTTTCGCGAGTGAGGGCTGCACCGCCACCTTTAATCATTTCGTTTTGATCGTTTATTTCGTCAGCGCCGTCAACGTATACATCTAAAGCAGCAACGTTATTAAGCTCAAATACTTCAATACCTAACGCTTGTAAGCGCGCGGTTGAGGCTTCTGAGCTTGATACAGCGCCTACAATAGTGTCCTTTACTGAGCCAAGGGCATCAATAAAGTGATTAACAGTAGAGCCTGTACCCACACCTACAATAGTGTTTTCTTTTACAAACTCGAGTGCTGCCCAAGCAGCTGCTTTTTTTAATTCGTCTTGTGTCATTGCTTTGTGCTCATGTATGTCAGAAATATGCGGTTAGTAATCAAATTTAATTGTTACCAACAGTATGTTTTATCTGGGGTGATAATGGTTTTAAGTGGTACATCCCACGACTCGATTGGTAGAGCCTCAACTTTTTGGCATTCATGTGCAAGGCCAATTAGTTGTGGTTTTTGCCAATTTTGTTCGTGTAAACGTGCCAATGTCCGGTCGTAAAACCCACCTCCCATTCCTAGGCGATTACCTTGTTTGTCAAATGCAACTAATGGCATAAGGAGGTAATCAAGCACTGGTAATGGGCATATTTGAGAGCAGTTCAGCTTAGGCTCCAAGATACCATAGCGATTTGCTCTCATGGGTGAGTTTTTCTCATAGCGCTGAAATAGTAAATTAGCGCCATTAAATGGGTGTATTATAGGGAGGTAAACAGCATGGTTTAAACTCCATAATTCTTTAATTAACAATGAGGTGTCTAGCTCTCCATCATTACTTAAATAAATGGCAATATGCTTTGAATTCGTTGTTTTTTCGCTTTTTAAATGTTGAATAAAATTCATTTTTAGCGATTGAGCAGCAATTATTTGCTGATTATTTGACAAATTATTACGGGTGTTACGAATTTCAGCTCTTGTTTTTGCGCGTTTATTGCTCATTAAATTAATTAGCCATTCTTAAAAAGAGAATAAATCGGGAAAAATTAAAAAAACAGCCAGTACGATTAGCAAAATGGTGGCAGTTGCAATCAATGAATATAAAAGTAAGTTACTGCGTTTTTTAGGAGGCGCTAAGTCATCATCTAGCATTAGGTCGTCATCTTGCCATTCGTCAATATTTTCGTCTGGTGCTTTTAATTGAGTGTCAGGAAGTCGTTGCTCTAACTCGTCTAACTTTTCTTCAAGGCGAATTAAGCTGCTAGTGATGTAATCGAGTGCATCAAAAATACGTTCGTCACGTTGGTTGTTATTTGCAGCAGGGTTTGAGCCATTTTGAATGATGTTTGAAACAGCTTGAAGCTTACTTTTAATGCCTAAGCTTGCTAGTAATTTAGCCTGTTTTAACGCTTTGTCTTTATCGCTTGGTGCAAACAGTGGCTTACCTTTAAAAAAAAGAGCTACTTTTTCGTCTGACGTTTTTAATTTTGCAGCTAAATTTGTACATGCTGTTTTTATGTCAACGCTATCGGCAAGTCCTGCAAATATAACGCGAAAGTTATCGGCCATTTAACTGTCCCTAAAGCTTTTATAATGAAATGAGTATATACCTAAAGTACAAAAGAATTCGAGGTCGATTTAATAGTTATTTTGTAGACGCGCTACAAACAATATAGCGAATAAGTTTTAGATGCAAAAACGGCCCTTAAAAGGGCCGTTTTTAATTTACTACAACAATTTTGGCTTAAAGGCCAGCAGCTGCGCGAAGTGCGTCTGCTTTATCTGTACGTTCCCATGGGAATTCGTCACGACCAAAGTGGCCGTAAGCCGCTGTAGGAAGGTAGATAGGGCGCTCTAAATCAAGCATTTGAATTAAGCCGTAAGGGCGCAGGTCAAAATGTTCACGAATAAGCTCGATTAAACGGCTTTCTTCTAGCTTGCTTGTACCAAACGTTTCAACGCTGATAGAAGTAGGCTCTGCAACACCAATTGCGTAAGAAACTTGCAGCTCACACTTGTCAGCAAGACCAGCAGCAACAATGTTTTTAGCAACGTAACGTGCAGCGTATGCAGCACTACGGTCAACTTTTGATGGATCTTTACCAGAGAATGCACCACCACCGTGACGAGCCATACCACCGTATGTATCTACAATGATTTTACGACCAGTTAAACCACAATCGCCCATTGGTCCGCCAATTACAAAGCGACCTGTTGGGTTAATGAAAAACTTAGTTGCACTTGTAATAAGTTCTGCAGGAAGTACCGGCTTGATGATTGTTTCCATCACCGCTTCTACTAAATCTTTTTGTGAAATATCTTCGCTGTGCTGAGTAGAAAGTACTACAGCATCAATACCTACTGGTTTGCCATTTTCGTATGCAAAAGTAACTTGAGATTTTGCATCTGGGCGTAACCAGTTAAGCTCGCCGCTTTTACGAACCTCAGCTTGGCGCTGAACTAAACGGTGTGAGTAAGTAATTGGAGCAGGCATTAGTACTTCTGTCTCGTTACATGCGTAACCAAACATTAAGCCTTGGTCGCCAGCGCCTTGTTCTTCTGGGCTAGTACGGTCAACACCTTGGTTAATGTCAGGAGACTGTTTACCAATAGTGTTTAAAATTGCACACGAGTCTGCATCGAAACCCATGTCTGAATTTGTGTAGCCAATGTCACGAATTGTTTTACGTGTAATTTCTTCGATATCAACCCATGCGCTAGTAGTGATTTCACCACCAACCATAACCATACCGGTTTTTACGTAAGTTTCGCATGCAACACGGGCATGAGAGTCTTGCTCTAGGATAGCATCAAGTACCGCATCAGAGATTTGATCGGCGATTTTATCCGGATGACCTTCAGAAACTGATTCAGAAGTAAATAAATGTTTTGCCATTGTAATTCTGCTCACAAATATTGCGCTTCACAAACGTCGGTATTAGCGCTAAAAAATTAAGGGGCGTATTTTATCGAAAACAAAACACCTTGCATAGTGTTTTTACGCCTAGACGTCTAAATAAAATGTATAATAACTTTTTGGTCTTAAAAAATATTCATAATGCCTCATTTTTATGGGGTTTTTAATTGCACACAGCCCCCACAATAAGTAAGAATGGTGCCATAAAAGCTCTTAAGTGACTTATGAGCATAAACGATTACATAAATACCCGCGCAAATACACATAAAGGTAGGAGAATTCATGCCATCTCGCAAAGAACTTGCAAATGCTATTCGCGTCTTGTCAATGGACGCAGTACAAAAGGCCAAATCTGGTCACCCTGGAGCCCCTATGGGCATGGCCGATATCGCAGAAGTACTATGGCGCGATTATCTAAAGCATAACCCAACAAATCCAGAGTGGGCTGACCGTGACAGATTTATTCTTTCAAACGGCCACGGTTCAATGCTTATCTATTCTCTATTGCACCTAAGTGGTTACGATTTACCATTGGACGAAATTAAAAACTTCCGTCAAATGCATTCTAAAACACCAGGTCACCCTGAATACGGTTATGCACCAGGAATCGAAACTACTACGGGTCCATTAGGTCAAGGGATCACAAATGCCGTAGGTATGGCAATTGCTGAAAAGGCGCTAGCTGCACAGTTTAACCGTGAAGGTCACGATATTGTTGATCACTTTACCTATGCATTTATGGGCGACGGTTGCCTAATGGAAGGTATTTCTCATGAAGCGGGTTCACTTGCTGGCACATTAGGCCTTGGTAAACTTGTTGCATTTTGGGATGACAACGGCATTTCTATCGATGGTGAAGTAGAAGGTTGGTTTACAGATGACACGCCAGCTCGTTTTAAAGCCTACGGTTGGCATGTAATTAGTGGTGTTGATGGTCACGACAGCGATGCTATAAGTGCTGCAATTAGCGAAGCAAAAAGCGTTACCGATAAACCTTCACTAATTTGTTGTAAAACAATTATTGGTTACGGCTCACCTAATAAATCTGGTAGCCACGATTGTCACGGTGCACCACTAGGTGATGACGAAATTAAAGCGTCTCGCGAATTCTTAGGTTGGACTGGCGATGCGTTCGAAATTCCTGATGATATTTACGCACAATGGGATAGCAAAGAAAAAGGTCAACAGCTTGAATCAAGCTGGGACGAAAAATTTGCAGCATACGCAAAAGCATACCCAGAGCTTGCAGCTGAATATAAGCGTCGTATTAATAACGAACTGCCTGGCGATTGGGCTGAAAAATCTCAAGCGTATATTGAGCAATTACAAGCAAACCCAGCAAACCCAGCGTCTCGTAAAGCGTCGCAAAATGCATTAAAT
Organism: Pseudoalteromonas sp. Z1A6; assembly: GCF_011378745.1. Lineage (NCBI taxonomy): Bacteria > Pseudomonadati > Pseudomonadota > Gammaproteobacteria > Alteromonadales > Pseudoalteromonadaceae > Pseudoalteromonas > Pseudoalteromonas sp. Z1A6. Next base: position 4,332 of record NZ_WTKW01000016.1, on the reverse strand, counting down.
GCGTTTGGTCCGTTATTACCAGAATTTATGGGTGGCTCAGCCGATTTAGCTGGCTCAAACTTAACAATTTGGGATGGCTCTAAAGGTTTAACACGCGATGATGCAAGCGGTAACTACATTTATTACGGTGTGCGTGAGTTTGGTATGTCAGCAATTATGAATGGTATTGCCCTTCATAAAGGCTTTATTCCTTACGGTGCTACGTTCTTAATGTTTGTTGAATATGCAAAAAATGCCGTACGTATGGCTGCATTAATGAAGCAACCAAGCATTTTTGTATACACGCACGATTCAATTGGTTTAGGTGAAGATGGTCCAACTCACCAACCAGTAGAGCAAATTGCAAGCATGCGTTTAACGCCTAACTTATACAACTGGCGCCCGTGTGACCAAGTTGAGTCGGCAATTGCATGGCAACAAGCTATTGAGCGTAAAGACGGCCCTACATCGCTTATCTTTACTCGCCAAGGTCTTGAGCAACAAGCGCGTGACGCACAGCAATTAAGTGACGTTAAAAAGGGTGGTTACATCCTTAGCTGTGACGGCAATCCAGAGATTATCTTTATTGCGACGGGCTCTGAAGTGCAACTAGCACAAGATTCAGCAAGCGAACTACGCAGCCAAGGTAAAAAGGTACGTGTTGTATCTATGCCTTGTACTGATGCCTTTGAAACGCAAAGCGCAGCATACAAAGAAAGCGTATTACCGGCATCAGTTTCACGCCGCGTAGCAGTAGAAGCTGGTATTGCTGACTACTGGTACAAGTACGTTGGTTTAAACGGCGCAGTAGTAGGTATGACTACCTTTGGTGAGTCAGCACCTGCAGGTGAGCTGTTTGAGCACTTTGGTTTTACAGTGGCAAACATTGTAAGCAAAGCAAACGAGCTTTTTTAATCGCTTTGATTAAATAAAGTAAGTAATTGAAAAACCCGCACATGTTGCGGGTTTTTTTATGCCCTTACATGAAGCAACTTCACCTTGATCAATGCAGCTTTCCTTGCAAGAAAGTAAGCTATCAGGCAAGGTAGTGCGATAAAATTTATAAATAAAAATCTTAAATTAATAGCAGGAGCTAAAAATGCCAAAGTTCGATAACGTGAGTGTAGTAAAAAAAGCCAATGTATATTTTGACGGAAAAGTGTCGAGCCGTACCGTTATTTTAGGCGATGGCGAAGCAAAAACGTTAGGCTTTATGCAACCAGGTGAGTTTGTTTTTGATACAAACCAAAAAGAGTGCATGGAGCTTTTAGCTGGCCAATGGGATATTTTATTACCAGGTGCAAGTGAGTGGAAAACATTTAATGCAGGTGAGTCGTTTAATGTAGATGCAAACGTAAGCTTTAAAGTAAAAGTATCTGATTTTGCTGACTACTGTTGTTCGTACACAGATTAATCAATCAGAGCTTAAATTAAGTAGACGTCTGAAAGCCCATGCAATGTGGGCTTTGCATAAACTTTGCGCAACACATGATTTAAATCACCAAAAGCCGTAAATAATCCTCAAATATCTCTCTTTTTTCCTTGTGTTAATCTAAATAGCCCCCAATACTAATTGTAGGTAACAAATAAAAGGATACCCTATGAAAATTAATCTTTCTGGTCACCATGTTGAAGTTACTGACTCTATTAGAGAGCACATCAACGAAAAATTTTCAAAAATCGAGAGCCATTTCCCATCGCTTATTGCGCTCGATATTATTTTGTCTAAAGAGCATCATAAGATCCAAGCTGAAATTAGCACAAATTACGAAGGCACGCGCATATCGGTAAAAGGGGAAAACGAAGTTATGTACCCAGCTATTGCAAGCGCAGCTAAAAAACTCGATGCGGCACTAAAACATCGAAAAGGGCAAATAAAAGCAAACTTACACGAAAAGCCTGTAAGCACGACACCTGAAATCGCACACGAGATCATCCAAGAGATGGATCTTAAATAAAAATTAGTCACAAAGTATTGTAAAAAAGAGCCGCCTGGCTCTTTTTTATTGCCTGTAATTTCTGTAAGTTAGAGGCTCACACACACACTATTTTTGAGCAGTAAATGAACCAAGCAGTATCGAAATGGAAATCAAGCCTGAACGCGCTTGGCCCTGGGATTCTCATGGCAACAGCCGCTATTGGAGGTTCTCACTTAGTTGCCTCTACACAAGCTGGGGCAATATTTGGCTGGCAATTATTTTGGCTTATCCTCGTTGTTAATGTTTTAAAGTACCCGTTTTTTCGCTTTGGTATGGAATACACTCTCGCTACTAAAAATAGCCTAGTAGAGGGGTATAAAAGTAAAGGTCCGTTTTACTTTTATAGCTTTATTGGTTTAAACATTGTAGCCGCCGTTGTTAATACCGCCGGCGTATTACTGCTTACCGCAAGCTTACTGCATTACGCTCTACCTATTGTTATTGAAGTAACCTTACTTTGTTGGATGCTGCTAGGGGTATGTTTAGTTATATTACTACTTGGGCACTTTAAAGCGCTCGATAACGTTGCTAAAGGCATTATGGGGCTGCTTACACTCGCGACTTTAATTGCCCTTGCCATTGCATTTAGTAACGGTCCAATGGCACCTGCTGACTATGTAGGGCCTTCACCGTACGAACTTGCCATGCTGAGTTTTATGGTGGCTTTAATGGGTTGGATGCCAGCGCCTATCGAAATATCTGCATTAAGTTCTTTATGGCTAAAAGAAAAACAAGCGCAGCAAACAGTTTCTAAAAGCCAAGGCTTATTCGATTTTAATGTAGGTTACTGGCTTACAGCTGGCTTAGCCTTGGTATTTTTTAGCTTAGGTGTATTAGTGCAATACGGGCAAACCAGCAGTATAGAACTCGGTGGTGTCGCGTTTGCCAAGCAGCTTATTGATATGTACGCATTAACAATAGGGGAGTGGGCAAGGCCGCTTGTATCAGCAATTGCCTTTTTATGTATGTTTGGCACCACACTCACGGTGCTTGACGGTTACGCCCGCACGCTCAATGAGTCTCATAAACTACTTGGTTTTAAGCAATCAAAACACAGTCTAAATATTTGGTTAATACTACAAGCACTTGCCGGTATGGCGGTTATTTTATTTTTTAAATCAGCCCTTGGCCCCATGCTTACCTTTGCGATGACGCTTTCATTTGTTACAACGCCTATTTTTGCATGGCTTAACTTTAGCCTTGTGCGCTCAGAGCCAGCTATTAAGCACAGCGTATTACTACGCAGCTTAACGTGGTTAGGCTTAGTGTACTTGGTTGGTTTTGCTTTAGCTTTTATAATTTGGAAGTTGGCAGCCTAATTAAAGATCAAAGCCCTATAACGGGCACTCTACTTTGTTATATTTATACTCAATAGGGAAAATCTGACCTTCTGCGGATTTTTTTATACTCTTATCGACACGTAAAATACTATTTTTAAAATCATCGACTAAACGATATCGCATTTCAGTCATTGAGTTTTCGCCTAAAATGTATATTTCTTCTTGGCGGATCTCCCCTCCATCTGCAATAGTAAGTGTAGTGATAGCATTTACAGTATTTCCTCCAAGGCTGTTTAGTACTCCTTCAACAATACCTTCATACCCAACGCTGTATTCAACTGATTGGGAGTAACCTAACTTTGTCCCTGTTACTTTTGTACCGTAAATATCTAATTTTAATTCACGCGTTTCGGTAACGCCTTCTTCACTACCCTCATATTTGTAACAAGCAATATTACCAAAATCCAGTTCGTCGTCAGAAATGTCATTCTCTATAGAAAACACAAACAGCTCACCTGTTTTTTTAATCTGGACACCGTAACGCGATGTTTCTGCAGTTGATACTAAGCTTGCTACAGTCACATCTTTGGTTTCTTTGTAAAATATACTTCCTGAGCCAAAACAAATGTTTGCCTCTGTTGTATCACAAGCTTCAATATTTGAATGATTTTCAATCTCTTTTGGAAGAGTGATATCATTCCAATTGTTAGCAAGTTTTTGTGTTGAAGTTTCGGATGCGCTATCTAATACAACTTTTGTCGAGTTGGAAGTGAAATAGTTGTAGCCAAAAAAACCGGCTAAAATGAGTAAAATAACAATAAAAATATTTTTCATAATGGATGAATTACAACAGCTTTAATCAAAAGTGCGTGAATTATAACGGTTTTAATCAAAAGTTCAATTTGGTAAAGATTACCCTTACTCACAATTGAAAACCACGTGTAAATAAGTTATTCAGTAGTGCGAACAAAAAAATACTCGCCCTCTGATTTGGGTAACGATCCGCTTTTTATCAGGTCGCTCATAAAACAAAAATAAACAAGACACCAACAAAACACCCACCCTAAATTTTGTTGTTAAGTATGTTTTATTAA
>NZ_WTKW01000159.1:0-9424 GCF_011378745.1 Pseudoalteromonas sp. Z1A6 | reverse complement strand
ATTTCCCCCTGATAAATACTCAAGTATTAATCCTTCAGTGTAAATGTTGACCTTCATTTCTTCTTCAATTTTTTTTATTCTTTTTTCAAACCTTTCATATAACTGATAAAACTCTTGAGATTGAAGTTGCTCAGCTTGCGATTGAAAGACTTTTTCACTTAAGTCATTTGCTTGTTTTGAAATTAAGTAAGATTTATTCGCAATCAATATCGAAATCACAGACGTTAAAAACATTAACACGCTAATAATTGCTGAAAGAATATGCTCAGGTTTAAGTCCAAGTTCATTATCCACAATTAAGGCACTTGGGAAAAATGCAGCAATAAACACCAACATCAGCGCACAGCACATCAGCAGTGAAATGGTATTAGAGTTTTGAGCAATTGATTTAAAATACGGCACTTCTTCCATCCTTGAAAACGATGATTATTATCCATTAACTTGTTGGGTTTCGTGGCACTCAACCCAACCTACGAATAAACTGGCTTACGGCTTACGGCTTACGGCTTACGTCTTCTAGCAATACCTATAACTCCCAACAACAACACAAATCCCCACACAAACATGTTTCCGTATTGGCTGTACACGCTGTCGCCTTTTATAAGCTTAATGTTGGCTTTTAATGTAGTAGCTTCAAACTGAGGCATGGTTTGTTGTGTGTGGCTTATAGGGTCGTATACGGCGCTTACACCATTGTTGGTAACGCGCACTAGAGGGCGTTGTAGTTCGAGCGACCGCATACGGGCTATTTGCATGTGTTGCAGTGGGCCAATGGAGTCGCCAAACCAGGCATCGTTACTTACAGTAAAGAGTAGGTCGGAGTCGCTTTTGTAATTACCGCGTACTAAATCGGCAAAAACAATTTCGTAGCAAATAGCGGGAAGTAAATTAAAGCCATTGGCGCGTAAGTTGTTTTGCACTTTGTCGCCACGCGTAAACGACGACATAGGTAAATCGAATAACGGGGCAATAGGGCGCAAAAAGTCTTGAAACGGTACAAATTCGCCAATCGGTAATAGCTGGTGTTTTTGATAGCGGTTTTTATCTAGGTAATGATAATGCCCATGATCGTCGCCGCGTTCTTTATTACCGACCACAATAAGTGTGTTAAATATGTTTTTAGTGTCGCGTTGATAGTCAACAATACCGGTTACAAGGGCGGTTTTATTAAACGAGGCTGCACTGTCTAAATTGGCTAGGTAGGAATCAGCAAGCATTTCTATTTCGGGCACTGCGGCTTCGGGCCATACTATTAAGTCGGCATCCCAATGAGGGCGTGTCAGGTCTTGGTATTTGCTCATTGTGGTCCAAAACTCACTTGGCTCAAAGCGCAGGTGTTGTTGTATGTTTCCTTGAACGAGTAATACCGACATGTTTTTACCTGTGTAATGAATACTGCCTGTGGTGCTTGCGCCTGCAAAAATAAGCGCAACAGCTGTCGCAGTAACCGCCGGGGTTTTAAAATCTTTTTGGGTTAAGCGATAAAGTGCAAAGCCAATAGCGATGCACACGAGGGTTAAGCCAAACTCGCCAATATAAGGGGCAAGCAGCCTAAGTGGTCCATCGGTTTGTGTATAGCCAAAACTTAGCCACGGAAAACCTGTAAGTACTGTTCCGCGTAAATATTCACTAATTGCAAAGCAAGCAATGAGTAATGCACCAAAGCTTTTAGGGCCAGTGGCAAAGTGTGTGGTTGCCCAAAAGGCAAGGGCTGGAAATAACGCTAAGTAGGAACACAAAAAAGCCATTAATGAGAGTGACGCTATAAGCGGCATTCCGCCAAAGGTGGCAATAGAAACATGGACCCAGCTTATACCTGCACCAAACCAACCTAGACCAAATATAAAGCCATATTTAGCAGCGGTTTTTGCGTGTGCTTTACCGGTATTATTAGGGTTAATGCAAAAAAATATGGCACCAAGGCTAATAAATACAATGGGCCAAATTTCAAAGGGGGCATAGCCAAAAGTTAAAACAAGGCCCGCAACCAGTGCGAGCCATGCTTTTTTATCTTTTGCTAATAGGGTAAGTCTAGTTAGCAGTTTCTTCACTGTCGTTATCATCATCCTTAGGAACGGTGACTTGCAGTTGCAAAATACGACGATTGTCGGCGTTGGTTACTTTAAATTGGTAACCTTCTATGTCAATCGTTTCACCACGGCTTGGCATGTGGCCAAATGCGTGCAGTACAGTTCCACCAATAGTATCGGCTTCGTCTGTGCTGTAACCTGTTTTAAAATGCTCGTTAAAGTCATCTACAGGTGTGAGTGCTTGCACTACGTGAACATGTTTAGCAAGTCGACGAATATCTTGATGTTCTTCTTCTTCGTCGTGCTCATCTTCGATTTCGCCAACAATTATTTCAAGAATATCTTCAATCGTTACTAAGCCCGATACGCCGCCGTATTCGTCAATAACAACAGCCATATGGTAGCGTTGCTGACGAAATTCGTTTAGCAGTGTATCAACACGTTTGCTTTCAGGTACTACCATTGCTGGGCGTAAATAATCGCGTATTGATGGTAAGTGCTCGTCTTTATTTAAGATCAGTGGCAATAAATCTTTAGCGAGCAAAAAACCTTCTACATGATCTTTATCTTCAATCACCACCGGAAAGCGTGAGTGAGTTGAGTCAACCATCATTGGAATTAGCTCTTCAAGCGGTTTGTCGATCTCAAGAGTGATCATTTGTGAGCGCGGAACCATTATGTCTCGCACTTTAAGCTCAGACACGCCAAGCACACCTTCTATCATCTCTTTTGTTTCTGGATCGATTACGTCTCGTTCTTGCGCATCGGCAATAACTTCGACCAGCTCTTCTCTATTCTGGGGTTCCCCTTGCAACATTTGAGCTATTCTGCCCAACCACGTTTTGCCAGAAGAACCCTGGCTAGATTGCGAGTTACCGTCGCTCATTGCGTCTAATTGCTCCGTTAATTTAAATATCGTCCCGGTATGGGTCTGCTATGTTCAGCTCTGCAAGTAATTGCTTTTCTATGCTTTCCATCTCTAAAGCATCGTCACTCTTTATATGGTCAAATCCAAGCAAATGCAAGCATCCGTGAATAACCATGTGGGCAAAGTGGTCATGAAATGACTTCTCTTGCTCAATTGCTTCAGCTAATACAATGGCTGGGCAAATAATTAAATCACCAACCAAGGGAATATCTATTCCTGGTGGTGCTTCAAATTCGAACGACAGTACGTTGGTCGGTTTATTTTTACCACGATAGTCGTTATTAAGCTGTTGCGATTGCGCTTCGTCGCTAATAACAATACTGAGCTCTGACTCATCACGATATTGGCTAAGGGCTTTGTCGGCCCACAGTGCAAATTGTTCTTCGCTTGGGAGGTTGTCAAACTCACACGCTATTTGTAAATCAAGTTCGGTTGTCAAAGTATTACTCTTTAGTAGTAGGCTGTTGAAGAGCAGCAAGTGCGTCTTTTGCATTTTGCTTTTCAATGCGCTTTAGTCGCTCGCTTTCGTCGTTACGCTCGTAGGCTTCAACTATGCGTGCTACAACAGGGTGGCGTACTACGTCTTGGGCTTTAAAGTAGTTAAAGCTAATTTCGTTTACACCATCAAGTACTTCCATTGCATGGCGAAGGCCTGAGCGTGTACCACGTGGTAAATCAACCTGTGTAATATCGCCTGTAATAACCGCTTTTGAGTTAAACCCTATGCGAGTTAAAAACATTTTCATTTGCTCGGCGGTGGTATTTTGGCTTTCATCTAAAATAATAAATGCATCGTTTAAAGTACGTCCGCGCATGTAAGCAAGCGGTGCGACTTCAATGATATTTTTTTCGATGAGCTTTTCTACTTTTTCAAAACCTAGCATTTCAAAAAGCGCGTCGTAAAGAGGGCGCAGGTATGGGTCTATTTTTTGACTTAAATCGCCAGGTAAAAAGCCAAGCTTTTCGCCCGCTTCTACAGCAGGACGCGTTAATAATATACGGCGTATTTCTTGGCGCTCAAGGGCGTCAACGGCGGCAGCAACAGCAAGGTAGGTTTTACCAGTACCAGCAGGGCCAATACCAAAGGTAATGTCGTGGTGTAAAATATTAGCCACATAAACACCTTGGTTATCGTTACGTGGTTTAATTACACCACGGCGTGTTTTAATCACCATATCTTTGCCGTAAGCACTGCTTGATGCGTCTTGCTCTAGGGCTTTTGATTCGGTAATAGCTAAATGAACGGCTTCGGGTTCTATTTCGCCTAAAACACCACGAACTGGTTGAGTATCAACATAAAGGTTTTTTAAGATTTCTACAGCGCCGGCGCAGTTGTGTAATTTACCGGTTACTTTAAAAAAGTTGTCACGGTGAATTATTTCAACAGCCAGATGGCGTTCAATTTGTTTGATGTTTTCGTCAAACGGGCCACATAAAGAAGAAAGGCGTTTGTTATCGGCAGGTTCTAAATAAATCTCTAATGTTTTTAACTGATTACTCAAAATTGCTTCCTATAGTACTGCGCCAGCGTTAACTGGCGCTAATAGTGTGACTAAGGAACGAAAGTAGCTACGCCAATTTCGTTAACAGTGTCTGGTTTTGGCTCTGCAGCTGCAGCTTTAGTTAAAATAGCTGAAGGAGCGATTTCACGTCGTAAGTTCATTTCTGATTCTGTACGAATTAAGTCACCACGTAAAGAGTTAGGTAGTGCTTCGGTAATACGTACGTCAACAAACTGTCCGATCACTGTGTGCGGGCCAACAAAATTTACTACACGGTTATTTTCGGTACGGCCACGTAATTCCATTGGGTTCTTTTTAGAAGGACCTTCAACAAGTATACGTTGCTCTGTATCGAACATTTGACGGCTAATTTGCTGCGCCATTTGTGTAATACGGTTTTGTAGTAAGTATAAGCGTTCTTTTTTCTCTTGCTCTGTTACGTCATCTGGCAAATCTGCCGCTGGCGTACCTGGGCGTGCACTGTAAATAAAGCTAAAGCTCATATCAAAACCAATGTCGCTAATAAGCTTCATGGTCGCTTCAAAGTCTTCTTTACTTTCGCCGGGGAAACCAATAATGAAATCTGACGACATGCTTAAGTTAGGACGAATTTTGCGTAACTTACGAATTGTCGATTTGTATTCAATTGCCGTATGACCACGTTTCATTAGGTTTAATATACGGTCTGAACCACTTTGTACTGGTAGGTGTAAGTGATCTACAAGCTCTGGTACATCAGCGTAAACGTCGATTATATCAGGCGTAAATTCTACCGGGTGCGATGTGGTGTAACGAATACGGTCAATACCATCAATAGCAGCAATAAGACGAATCAAATCTGAGAAATAACATATTTCGCCATCGTGTGTGTCGCCGCGGTATGCGTTTACGTTTTGGCCTAGTAGGTTTACTTCACGTACGTTTTGCTCAGCAAGCTGTGCAATTTCAAGTAGTACGTCATCTACTGGGCGGCTAACTTCTTCGCCGCGAGTATATGGTACAACACAAAAAGTACAGTATTTAGAACAGCCTTCCATAATTGATACAAACGCAGATGGGCCATCCGCTTTTGGCTCTGGCAGGCGGTCAAACTTTTCAATCTCTGGGAATGAAATATCAACAACCGATGAACCTTTGTTGCCTTGCACTTGTTTAATCATTTCTGGTAAACGATGCAATGTTTGCGGGCCAAAAATAACATCTACAAATGGTGCGCGTTGGCGAATAGAGTCACCTTCTTGTGAGGCAACACAACCACCTACACCAATTATTAAGTCTGGCTTGTCGTCTTTTAACAATTTCCAACGACCTAACTGGTGAAATACTTTTTCTTGTGCTTTTTCACGAATTGAACAGGTGTTAAGTAAGATTACGTCGGCATCTGTTGCATCATCAGTTAGCTGGTAGCCGTTGGTGGCATCTAAAAGTTCAGCCATTTTCTGAGAGTCGTATTCGTTCATCTGACAACCCCAGGTTTTAATATGCAGCTTTTTGCTCATTGAAATATTGCCTCGTGTTCAATTCGATAGTGGCACAAAAATGTGCTAGAAACAGGATTAAGGAGCAAGCATGCTCACTTAAAGGAGGCGTATTTTAGCTGGATACCCGCCCAGATCCAAGTATAGTTTTCATGTTTGTGATCTCAAATCAATACAGGACGAGTTTAATGTGCTGTTAGGGATATCCTCTGGTATAAAACAAATTAATTTTGATACAATCAAAACAGACTCAAGTAAGAATAAAATGATGAAAAACATGACCAAAAATAATGTGATAGTGGTTGGCGGGGGCATGGTTGGCGCAGCTATGGCGATAAAGCTGGCTCAGCAAGGCTTTGGTGTGCGCATAATTGAAAAACACCTAATAGACCCATCGCACATTCTTAGTAGCGATAAGGTGGATATTAGAGTGTCTGCCATTAATCGTTTTTCAGAAAATTTACTTGATGAATTAGGGGCAATGCCTCTTTTAAGGCAAAACCGCATAGCACCTTATCAACAATTAGAGGCTTTTGAGCGCGGTGGTGACAATTTATTATTTGATTGCGCCGACATAAACACGACACATTTAGGCCACTTGATTGAAAATAGTTTAATTCAAGCAAGTTTGTGGCAGCAATTTGGGCATTATAAGATTGAGGTTATTGAGCAGTCATTGCCGGTAACTAAAATAGAGCAAACGGATGATTTAATTACGCTTGTGTATGGTGATCAAACCTATACGGCTGATTTAGTAATTGCCGCCGATGGTGGGCAATCACAGCTGCGTGCTAAAGCTAATATTGGTATTACGGGTTGGCAGTACCAACAGCATTGCATGGGGGTATTAATTAAACTCGATGCACCGCAACAAATTAAAACATGGCAACAGTTTACACCAAGTGGGCCGTTAGCATTTTTACCAATGCAGGCACCGTACGCTAATTTAATTTGGTACGACGATGCAAATACATTGCAAGCATTTAAAGGGCTAAGCCCAACTCAGTTAAAAACGCACATTCTGAATAAATTCCCAGAACTTGCTGGAGACTTTGAAGTACAAACCCATGCAGTATTTCCGCTTACTCGCCAACATGCGAATAATTATTCGCAAGGGCGCTTGGTTTTAGTGGGCGACGCTGCACATACAATTAATCCCCTTGCAGGGCAGGGCGTTAATTTAGGTTTTCAGGACGTAGTGGCACTTGCTGAGGTTTTAAACGAAGCAGGAGATATAGGTTGCCCACTAAAACTTAAAGAATACGAGCGAGCTCGCCGCAGGGCTAATTTATTAATGATGAGCATGATGGACGCGTGTTACTTTGGGTTTTCTAATCAAATTACGCCACTTAAATGGGCACGCAGCCAGTTTTTAAAAATGGCTAATAATACGGGGCCAATAAAAAACTGGGTTTTAAAATACGCAATTAGTGGTGATTTAGGCTAAATTTAAAGTAGATATTAGAAAGGCTCATTTATGAGCCTTTTTTTATGTCTGTTTTTAAGTCAGCAAATAGTGACTCGGCTATATTGAACACGGTTTTAATTTAACTGGTGTTACATCACTAAATCGCAATTTAATAACTTTAAAGAGCCTGTGTGTGGATAATTTTTTTACAGTAATAATTATTTTAGGTGCGCTACTGCTTGTTGCTAGCTTAAAAACAACCGTTAAAGTTTGCAAAAAAACATCGCAAAGAGCATGGAGTGTACTGCTATGCGCTATTATTTTTTTTATTATAGGGTATTGGTGGATACTCTATTATTTTTCAAACCACGACATTGCACCCGTCGTTATGAATATGGTGGCTATGTTGTTACTTGGCGGTGGTGGGTTTGTTTTTTTAGTTATTAAACTGAGCTTAAAAAGTATTCTTAAAATAGAGCAAGCAACGCAGTATCAAAAATATCAAACTGAGCACGATAACTTAACAACTCTACCTAACCGCGATAAATTTTTTAAATCTTTAAGTAAACAAGTTGAATATCCTTCCCCATTTTCACTATTTTATATCGACTTAAATAACTTTAAACAAATTAATGATGCGTTTGGGCATCAGTGTGGTGACCAACTCTTGGCTGCATTTGCCAATAAACTAAATAAAGAATTATGCGGCATTGCTAAGTTATATCGAATAGGTGGCGATGAGTTTGCTTTTTTATTGCATACCGATACAGATGAAAGCATGAATTATTGTGTAAACATTATAAACTCAGCCGTCAAAAGTCCGTTTTGTACGAATGAGCAAATGGTTAAAATACAATTAAGTATAGGCGTAAGCCGTTTTCCTGATGATAGCCGATTGCCCGATCAGCTATTAAAAAAAGCTGACTTGGCACTGCATGAAGCTAAAAAAACATTTCAACCTTTGGTAAATTACTCATCTGCAATAGGTAAACGAGCTGAGGACTTTTTTGATTTATCAGCCAAAATTAAAGTGGCATTACATAAAGATGAGTTTGAGCTTTATTTACAACCCATAATGGACTCTAAAGATCTGCAATTACATGGCCTAGAAGCGCTTATCCGATGGCCGCAAGATGATGGTAGCTTTATTAGTCCAGAAAAGTTTATAACCGTAGCTGAGCGTACAGGGCTTATTTTTCCTTTATCGAAATGGGTTGTACAAGAAGCCGTTAATCATATTAGAAAGCTCAAGCTATTTGGTTTCACCGGTACTATACATGTCAATTTATCAACGAAAGATATTGAAAGCAGCGAGTTTTACGATTTTATAATTAGTTTACTCGCAACCGACCCTACATTAAGCGACTCGTTAATTTTTGAAATTACAGAAGGTGCAATGATGACAAATATACCGGCTGCTAGAAAAATGATGCAACAGTTGAGTATGCGCGGGTTTAAATTTAGTGTTGATGACTTTGGTACTGGCTTTTCGTCACTGTCGTTATTAAGAGAGCTGCCAATTAATCAAATAAAAATTGATCAGTCGTTTGTCAAAGATATGCTTACTAACTCACCTGATTACGCCATTGTAGAATCTACATTGTTTTTAGCGAGTCGATTAAATTGCGATGTAGTTGCTGAAGGAATAGAAACTAAAGAGGTAGAACAGGCGTTGTTGAGTCTTAACTGTGATTATTTACAAGGGTATTTATATAGCAAACCAATAAATATAGATGAATTTATAAATGTTTATTTAGGTGCAGAAAAAGTAAGTTTAATTTAATGAGTATTGAGAAGTTTTAGATAGGGGAGTCAAATTGGCTGGGATACCAGGATTTGAACCTGGGAATGCCAGGATCAAAACCTGGTGCCTTACCGCTTGGCGATATCCCAACTATAAATTTGAATTAGTTTTAGTTCTTAATAAGAACATGGTGCGGAAGGAGAGACTTGAACTCTCACAACCTAAGTTACTGGAACCTAAATCCAGCGCGTCTACCAATTCCGCCACTCCCGCATCACTAAGTTGCTAATTTAAACTCTAAGCTAGAGCAATTCTTTTATCCAACTTTCCTTGG
>NZ_WTKW01000158.1:0-9458 GCF_011378745.1 Pseudoalteromonas sp. Z1A6 | reverse complement strand
TGATACAAAAACGCCAATATATGAATATTGGCGTTTTTGTATATTAAGTTTTTAGAGTGCAACTATTCTATCTCGCCCTGCATCTTTAGCGGCATATAGGCCTAAATCGGCCTCTTCTAATAACGCTTGCTCAGCATACACTTTACCACTTTGAGTGGTGGCGATACCTATACTAATAGTGATGTGGTCTGCATTTAATGAGCCTTTATGTTCTATATTCAAAGCATTTACAGCATTGCGTAATTTGTTAGCAAACTCCATAGCCTCATGCCTATTCATTCCAGGTAATACAGCTGCAAATTCTTCACCACCATAACGAGCTATAAAGTCACTACCACGTTCACATTGAGCTGCGAGTGCTTGTGCAACATCCTTTAAACATTCATCGCCAGCACGATGTCCGTAGCAATCGTTGTAACGCTTAAAGTGGTCTATATCCATAAGTAACACCGATAGCGGGGTTCCACTGCGTTTACTTCGGCGCCATTCACGAGCTAAGTTTTCGTCTAGGTAGCGTCTATTTGGGATTTCAGTTAAGCCGTCGATTGAGGCTAACATTTCTAGCAGATCATTTTTTTGCTTTATAAGTAACTGGTTACGAACCCTAACACGCACAATAGAAGGGCTAAATGGCTTGGTGATATAATCCATAGCACCGAGCTCTAGGCCCTTAGCTTCGTCGTCATGGCTACGATTAGCTGATATAAATATAACGGGGATCGATTGAGTTATCGGATTTTCTTTAAGTTGCACAAGCACTTCATAGCCGTCAATTCCTGGCATAATCACATCAAGGATAATTAAATCAACTTGCGCAGTTTTTACAAAGGTCAGTGCTTTTTCACCACTTTCAACTAAGAATACGTCGTGTTCTACTTTAAGTGTTTTTTCAAGTACTAATCTGTTGATTGGATCATCATCTACAATAAGTACTTTAGCTCTTTTCGACATCCCTAGCCCCTACCCCTTTTATAAAAACAATTACCTGTTCTAAATGCATAATAAGCTCTTTCAGTGTTATTTCAACAGGCTTGTTAGTTGTTTTAAGTGTTCTTTCACACAATAAAGCGCAGTGAGACAATCGTCTAAAGCCTAAATTACCTGCTACACCTTTTATACTATGCACTAAGCGTACCAAATCATCCTTATTGGTTGTTTCTTCTATTTGCAATAGCTGGGTTTCGCATAAATTAGCAAATTTACCAATCATTGTATTGAGGAGCTTTTCATCCATACTAAACTGCGTTAATGCGAATGATTTTTCAAAAAAGCTTGGTTTAACTAAGTTTAAATCGGCAATTGCATCAATAAGTACCTTAGCAACAACTGGTTTAGTTAAATGCTTATTCATACCGCACTTTAAAGAACGTTCAATATCAGCGGGTTCACAATGAGCCGTTAAAGCAAAAATAGGCAGTTGCTTTGCGTCAAACTGTTGACGAATTAAAGCCGTAGCTTGGCAGCCATCTATTTGCGGCATTTGCACATCCATCAATATTAAGTCAGGCTTTAAAACTTGCAATAATTCCATGCCGATAGATGCGCTTAAAGCAGTAACAACACTTACGTTTGCTTGGCGTAATACACTGCTAATTATTTCTAAATTAAGTTGATTATCATCAATGGCTAATACAAGTAGACCCGATATATCAACTTTAGTTTCAGCAATATTATATATTACGGCATTGGTACTAGCTTTAGGCTGTTGCTGAGAGTTCAAGCTAAATAGCCTTTGTCCCAATGCCGATGCTTTAACGTGATGCGCAGCTAAATGCTCACTTGTTGGTAAATTAAGTGTGTGCTGATGATTAATAATAATTACCGATGTTTCTTTAGCTGATAACGAATCATTAATTGCTTCAACATTTAAAAGTGCAGGTAAATCGGCCGCATCGATTATTATTTGCTGAGTATTGGAGAGCTTAATTGGGTATTTGAGTACTTCATCTAAATTAATATTAGCAAGCTTTGCATAAGCATTTGTTACTTGCTTAAGCTCTTTACTTTGATCCGATAAAATAGCCAATGTATTAGTCGGTAACATCGTATTTTTAGTGGTATCAACCAAAAAGCTAACGCTGAAGTAAAACTCACAGCCATGGCCTTTTTTACTCTTTAAAGCAATCTCCCCTCCCATTAATGACACCGCATGTTTAACAATCGCTAAACCTAACCCAACACCATGATGTATACGTGTTGAAGACTCATCACCTTGCGTAAAGGCGTCAAATAAACGCCTTTGATCGGCTTCATCTATACCCATCCCCGTATCAATTACTTTAAAGCAAATGTGTTGCTGCTCTAGGCTATCGCTTTCAATAAGTTCCATTTTTAAAGTGATAGAACCTGTTTTCGTAAACTTAACAGCATTTGTTAATAAGTTACCTAATATTTGCTGTAAACGTATACTGTCGCATATCAAATCAGTCGCTATTAACGGGTCAATATCAATAACAAATTCAATACCTTTTCCTTCGCACAATGGAGCCGTTAAACTTTCACAAATATCCACCAGCTCAACCATGCTAAAAGATGCTTGTTTTAAATCGGTTTGCGAACTTTCTATGCGTGCAAAATCAAGCATTCTATTGAGCATTAGCAACAAGCTTTGTGCTGCATGCTTAGCTTGATCCGTTTGTTGTAATTGCTTTTGCGTTAATCCTTGCTCAATAAGCATATCAAGCAGCCCTAAAACAGCATTAAGAGGAGTGCGTATTTCATGACTTAAATTGGCTATAAAGCGACTTTTAGCAAGGGTTGCTCGTTCGGCATCTAGTTTTGATTTAGTTAATGCGCTCACATCCTGAATGTGAATAACGTAATAAGCTGGGTCGCGGTTTTCATCCCATACAAGCGATACACTCAGTTGCAACCAACTTGTTAAGCGCCCTTGAGCAAGCGTTAAGTGGTATACGCGTTTTTTGTCATCTAGCAATTGCGCTAAAGTGCTTTTTATTTGCTGCCATTGAGTATCGTCAAACAATGCTTTTAACTGCTCACCAACCAGTACTGGCTGTTCAGAAAACTGCTTTCTTGCCGCTTTATTTACTTGTAATATTGTGTGCTCAAGCGAGAGTAAAACCACACAGTTAGCCGCAAATTCAATCGCACTTCTAAATTTAGATTCTGATGCTTTTAAGGCCAATAATGCTTGTTGCTGTTCGGTAATATCGCGACCAATACCCATAGTCCCCAACAGATGTTGGTGCTCGTTATAAAAAGGTGCAATAGTAAGTTGATACGTTTTTTTATCGGTTTCTATTCGCTGTTCAACACTGTTTCTATTTTGTAATACTTGTTTTTCAAGCGCATTTATTTGTTGATCGTTATCACCTAAATCATCTACATATTTACCGACTAATGCAGTTTGATCTTTACCGATGTACGCCTCAAATGCTTTATTGCATCCTAAGAATGATCCATCAATATTTTTAAAATAAATAAGATCTGGCACACTGTTTAGCATAGTGTTGAGCAAAGCCAAGTGGCGCTCTTTTGCTTCGTAACTGCGGCTTAGTTTTTCTGATTGCAACTGAACCTGGTCGTCCAGAGCTTTATTTGCACTTTGTAATGAATCAACTAACTGTTTGTTTTTAGTAAATACACGCTTCACTTTAGAAAACCAAGGCTGCCAGCTCAGCGGTACTTTATAATCGAGCTGCACTTCTTGCTGTGTACCGTTACTCTCTAGGTACGACATTAAGTGAGTCATTGGCTTAATAAAAATGCGCTGACTTAACCAAAAAAACACACCAAACATAATACTTAAAAATAGCGTTAAAAATGCAAACTCTAATAGTATTTCATACTTAATTGGGCTTATTAATTGAGGTTTGTGCTCGTAAAATGCTGCGTGAATAGGTAACTCATCCATAGGCTGCATAAAGTAATTACTATCACTAGTTAATACTGTTTTTTTACTATGGTGCTGGGCCAAATCAGGCCAATAATTTTTTAATGCTGTTGCTTGCTCTATTAACTGTTTAGAGCTGGCGATAACTTGATGTGATTGGTTCATAAAAACATATTCACCACTGTTCGGTGAAACCTTTTTTAACCACCCAGAAATTGCCTGAACATCATAAATCAAAATAATGTAATCGGCTGAGCCAGTGCTTCGTTGTCGGCCAATAGCAAAATACGATTTATCATTCACTTTAACAATGGGACTTGAAGTAAGTTTGTTTGGTGAAAATTTTGGCTTGAATTTTCCATTTAGAATTTCAGTAAGCATTAAACTTTGGCTTTTGTTGCGCCTGCTTACATAAGCAAAACCATTATTATCAACATACGCTACACCCGATAACGACTGCATTAATGCAAGCGTTGTATTAAACGAAGGCCCTAATGTAATAGCCTGCTGCCACTGCATTAATGCCTTAGCAGATAACGCAAACTCCCCCTTACCTACAATTTCAGTGCCTTGCTCACTAAAGTGACGGTAATAGTAACCATCATATTGATTTATGCCCTCGAGTAAGCTTTGGTTTATTTTTGGATAGGTCGTTTGTTCGTATAAGCTAAACATGGTGGTGAGTAGATTACTCACCGACTCCATCCCGTGAGTAACCTGTGCTGAAACATTCGTAAAATCGGCTTCGCGTTTTTCAACCGTCCGCTCAAGCTTTATATTATATAAGTGCAAGCACAGTAAAAAAGCGACAATCAATGGCACTAAAAGCGCAATAAATAATGAACGATAATAATGCTTCAGAGGTAAAAAATTCAATGTACTGCCTGCCATTTGGCTCGAAAATCAATCGATAGACTATCGAGCCAATTTGTTAAGCGCAAGTTATAAATTTTCTTCTGCAAATGACGCTAAGCGACTACGTACAACACCGTTGAGGTTTATAGTTGCGCTGCCTTCAAAGTTTTTAAAGCGCTCTACTATGTACGTTAAGCCCGATGTTACTGGCGTTAAATAGTTACTATCAATTTGCGCCAAGTTACCCGTACAAATTAATTTAGTACCTTCGCCGCAGCGGGTAATAATCGTTTTAAGTTGAGATGCCGTTAAATTTTGGCTCTCATCTAAAATTACCACCGCATTTTGAATGCTACGCCCACGCATAAAGTTAACCGATTTAAACTGAACATTAGCCTTCTCCATAATGTAGTTTCGGCTTGATATCGGATTTTCGTCGCCTTTGTGCAATACCTCCAGCGTATCGGTAATGGCTGCGAGCCATGGCGCCATTTTTTCCTCTTCGGTGCCTGGTAAAAAGCCAATGGACTCTGCTATTTCTGGCGTATTACGGGTAACTATTACTTTATCGTAAATACCTTTTTCGATGACCATTTCAAGGGCGCTGGCAAGCGCTAACAAGGTTTTACCACACCCCGCAGGGCCGGTTAAAATAACAAGTTCAATACTTGTATCCAGCAGCGCATCAAGCGCCATTCCCTGATAAATATTTTTGGGCTTAACGCCCCATGCTTGTTGATGCATTAAACGCTCAACACCAATATCTTTTAGCGTTATGTGCTCGTCATCGTACGATTTAACACGCGCCGCAAACTGATCCCCTCCATCAAGTAAATATTCATTACAAAATACATCAGGTATTAAGTTTTTAGGCACATGATGAAATGTATCTCGTCCGTGTTGCTGCGTATTACATTCCCCTACATGGTCCCAAAAATCACCTTCAATTTTTTTATAACCACTAGTGAGTAAGCTGATATCGTCAATAAGTTGGTCGGTACGGTAATCCTCAACATATTTAAGCCCTGCGCCTTTGGCCTTTAAACGCATGTTTATGTCTTTTGTTACTAATATAACTTTTGAATCACTGTGCTGCTTTTGTAAATACACGGCGCAATTAATAATACGATGGTCGTTTTCGTTACCCGGCAGACCAGAAATGGAGTCGGCAAATAAATGGTCGTTTACAATAATGAGGGTACCTGCAGAGCTCGCTTTTGCCTTTTTGTTACTCGGCAGCGCCACGCCTTGTAGCATTTGCTCGGACGTTGCATTTTTAAGTACTTCATCCAATCCACGAATAGCGACGCGCGCATCACGGCTTACGTCGTGTTTTCTGTCTTTTATGTGGTCGAGCTCTTCAAGCACCGTCATCGGAATTACAACGTCATGTTCTTGAAAAGACAAATAAGCGAGGGGTTCGTGAAGTAGTACGTTGGTATCTAGCACATACATTTTACTTTCAAGGTTCGAAGCTTTTTCCATAGCACTTTCCTTACGTTTTATGATTTTTATGCTATACCAAAATAACTAAGTAAAACGGGCAAAACTTAAACCTGCAATACTTAATTGCCAAGGCATAATGTAAGTTTAGTCTATTTGTCATAAAAGTCCGTTTTATTACAAACTGTAATTAGTTTTGATTTACCTAAAAAAGAGTCATAAACAAGTTGTTTTAATAGTAATAATTAACACTTACAAAATTAATTAAAAGTGAGCCAAATAGCGCCTTGCAGTGGTGTTAGCTTACAGGTAACATAGCCGCCTTTTTCATCATAGACGAGACATACATGAATTTTTCCTTAGGTCAGCGTTGGATCAGTGATACAGAGTCAGATTTAGGATTAGGCACCGTTGTTGCCATTGAAGGCCGTCAGGTCAGCATATTATTTCCTGCCAGTGGTGAGAGCCGTGTTTATTCTTCGGCAGAAGCACCGGTTACCCGTGTGGCATTTAATCCTGGCGATGTGATCAAAAGCGTTGAAGAATGGGAATTAGAAGTAGAGTCTATTGAAGTACAAGGCGAGTTACTGTGTTATCACGGCACCCGTGTTGATAACGGCGAAACTGCCAAGCTTAAAGAAACCTTTTTAGATCATTTTATTAAGTTTAATAAACCACAAGATCGTTTATTTGCGGGCCAAGTCGATCGTTTTGATCGCTATACACTTCGCTACCAAACGTGGTTACATAAATTTGAACGTGAACAATCGCCTATTAAAGGCTTAATTGGTCAACGTGCTAATCTTATTCCTCACCAGCTTTACATTGCCCAAGAAGTGGGCAAACGTTTTGCACCACGCGTACTTTTATCAGATGAAGTAGGCCTTGGTAAAACAATTGAAGCGGGCATGATACTACATCAACAAATTATTAGTGGTCGTGCGAGCCGCGTACTTATTGTTGTACCAGAAAATCTACAGCACCAATGGTTAGTAGAAATGCTACGCCGCTTTAACTTACATTTTTCTATTTTTGATGAAGAACGCTGCGACGAAGCGTTTGCAGATTCTCCAAACGTGTTTGATACAGAGCAATTGGTACTTACCAGTCTTGAGTTTTTAACCAAGAAAAAACGCTGGTTTGAACAAGCAACGCTTGCTGATTGGGATTTACTAGTTATAGATGAAGCCCATCACCTAAGTATAAATAACGGCAAGCCAAGCTCAGAATACCAACGTATGGCAGAGCTTAGCCAGGATATTCCGGGCCTTATTTTGCTTACCGCAACGCCTGATCAACTTGGTCACAGCAGCCACTTTGCACGTTTACAGTTACTCGATCCTGACCGTTTTTACGACTACGACGTGTTTAAAGAAGAAGAAGCAAATTATAAAGACGTTGCTGAAGCTGCAAATCAATTACTGCAAGAGCAAGGGCTAGACGACACAGCCAAAGCCACGCTAATTGAGCTATTAAAAGAAACCGATATTACTGATATTCTTGAAAAAGCACAGCAAGGTGATTTACCCGCACGTAAAGAAATACTTAACATGCTGCTCGATCGCCACGGCACAGGTCGTATATTATTCAGAAATAGCCGCAGCGGCATTGATGGCTACCCAAGTCGTAAATTACACGCCTACCCAATGGCATTGCCAAAGCAGTATAAAACGGCTATGTCGGTTCTTGGTAACATGGGCGGCATTCAAAACCCTGAACTAAGTGCACACCGTGCTCTTTTTCCTGAAAAAATATTTCAAGAGTTTGAAGGCGAAAGCGCAAGCTGGGGTCTATTCGATCCACGTGTAGATTGGTTAATCGACACTCTTAAAACGCTTAAGCGCGAAAAAGTACTGCTTATATGTGCTAAAGCTGAAACAGCTATCAGCCTTGAGCAAATACTGCGTGAGCGCGAAGCAATTAAAGCATCGGTATTTCACGAAGGTATGTCTATTATTGAGCGTGACCGCGCTGCTGCATTTTTTGCAGACGAGTACGATAATGCACAAATATTATTGTGTTCAGAAATTGGCTCAGAAGGTCGTAACTTCCAGTTCTCGCATCACTTAGTGTTGTTTGATTTACCATTGAACCCAGATTTACTAGAGCAGCGTATTGGTCGATTAGACCGTATAGGTCAAACACAAGATGTGAACATTCATGTTCCATATTTTGAAAACACCGCTCAAGAAGTATTGCTACGTTGGTACAACGAAGGTCTAGACGCATTCGAATCTACCTCGTCAACAGGCCAAATGCTTTATAAAGAGTTCCGTGATGATCTACTTGAATATATTTCTGCGCATAACTGCGATGAAGACGAACTCGATCCATTACTTGAGCAAGTAGCACAGCAAAATGCAGTACTGCGTAAAAAAATGGAAAGCGGACGAGATCGTTTACTAGAGCTACATTCATCGGGTCAAGGTGCTGCAGATTCACTTGTAGCTGAAATCGAAAAACTCGACAATCAGTTTGAATTACCAAGCTACATGATCAACGTGTTCGACACATTTGGCGTAAGCCAAGAAGATAAAGGCGAAAATACCATTATCTTAAAGCCGACTGAACATATGTTAAACCCATCATTCCCATCGCTTAAAGAAGACGGTATGACCGTTACCTTTGATCGCGACACGGCGCTTTCGCAAGAAGACGTGCACTTTGTTAGTTGGGATCACCCAATGGTGCAAGGCACCATGGATATGATTTGTGACGACGACTTTGGTAGCGCATCGGTTGCATTGCTTAAAAACAAAAAGTTACCGCCTGGTACCTTTTTTGTTGAGCTTATTTTTGTTGCAGAAGCAATGGCACCAAAAGTATTACAAGTTGGTCGCTTTTTACCGCCTACACCAATTCGTATATTGCTAGATAAAGCAGGTAATAATTTAGGTGAGAATGTGGCATTTGAAGGCTTTAATCAGCAGTTATCAGCCGTTGGCCGCCAAACAGCAAGTAAACTTGCAGGTGCATTGCAAAGTGCTGTTCACCCTATGATTACTACCGCTAAAGATATGGCACAAGAAAAACTTGAAGTTATTCGTGCAGCGTCGCTTGTTAAAATGCAAACGTCACTCAGTGAAGAGCAAGAACGACTTGTTGCCCTTAAGCAAATTAACCCGAATATTCGCCAAGAAGAAATTACCTTCTACGATAAGCAACGCAACGACCTAACTACGTATATTGAAAAAACGCAGTTACAACTTGATGCAATTCGATTAATAGTAGTTTCACACTAGAGATTTTGGCTTTTAACCGCTAGCCTTTTAAGCTGACTCCAAAGTAAATTTGGAGTCAGCTATTA
>NZ_WTKW01000157.1:0-9504 GCF_011378745.1 Pseudoalteromonas sp. Z1A6 | reverse complement strand
AGTAAACTGCTTTTCTGTTGATGGATCTGTATTCCACTCCCAGCACTCTAATTGATAATATTTTTTTGCATGGTTTATTTTAATAATTCCATAACCTTCACTTTTTAAGTTTCTGTCAGCTAAAAACTTACCCCACGTTGTATTTTGTTTAGCAAAAAGTTTATGCGTAACTTTTGGGTTAGCTGCCGCTAGAACTCGCATTTTATTGCCAAACGTGTCGGTAAAATCACCGGTGTTTTTGTCGTTGTTTCGCTGATTTGGTAAAGGTGCGTAGGGTTCAAACCATCGCTGCCAAAATGCTGCGCTAGCTGGGCCTGCAAAAAACAAGCTGCCATCATCAAAGGTATTTATTCCTTGGTAGGCAAGCAACCCGAGGTGTTGATCTCCCGCAATTACTAATGCGTTAGCGTCACTTACTAGTTTTACTGCGCGTGTACGCCCATCAGCCGGGTAGCCATTTGCATCGTAATCTATTAATGCTTTGCCATTTTCATCGGTTTGAGGCGACCCCCACATGGAAGCTGTAATACATATTTTAGGTTTACCCGGGTGCATAGTTTGCCAGTCTTTTAAAAAGGCTTCTTGGCGTTTACCTAATAACTCACCCGTTGTGGCAAGCTTATTAGCTTTGTAGTCAGGTGGCGTTTTAAATTTACGATCCTCAACCATCGCAAAGCTAATTCCGCCATATTCAAAAGCGGCGTAGGCTACAGGAATATCATATTTAATAGGCGTAGGGTCGTAAGGGTCTGGATTATGCCCATTTTGCATACGGTAGATCATTCTAACAAGGTCTTTGTCCCACTTATAACCGCCGTCTTCCTCTTTTAGCATATCGGAGTGATCGCCACCATCGCCCCACAAGTTACCTTGCAGCACATCATGATCATCAACCAAAACAAGTGTAGGCTTATCTTTTATACTATCGGCAAACGCCCAGTACCATAAGTACCATTTATATAAGGTATCTAGTTTGGCATCTTTGGTGTGGCGACCATAGCGAGTCGGGTATGTTTCGTAGTACTGATCGCCACAAAAGACATACATATCAGGGTTATGGTAATTAGCATTTTCTACAAGTTCAGTGTGAGGAAATAAAATATTGTCTTTGGTGTAACGTCCTAAATCGCGCTCGCTACTAATAAGGCGTGTGTAATGTGTGTTGTCTAAGCTTTTAGAAGTAGGAATAATACAAGAGTACAATGCAATCGTGAATTCTTTAGTATTTTGTGGGTCCTTAGCAATAGTGCCAAAGTATAAAGTGTCTTCAGGCTTTTGTGGGTTAACAATTCTGTATTGAGCTTGTTTTAAATAGTTCCAATTACTTAACCTAAACCTTGCTACAAACCCATCTTCAATTTTTGCTGTGCCTGCATGCTGCCAATCCAATTGGTTTTCAAACTTATATTGCAGCTCTACGCGTGAAAATTCTTTAATATTAATAGGCATTAACTGACAAGATAACTTGAGGACCTGTTTATTAACGCTATACATACACCCCATAACCGGGCCTAAGGTATTGGCATTATTTAGAGTTATTTTACCGCCACCGGTTTCAATATCACTAAACCCCCAACGTGCGCCTGCTACAAAAGGCTCTGAGGAGCTTAATAACGAAATCCCCCCTTGCAGTTGATCTGCGGGTACTTTGTGAAGTACTGCAAATCCTAACTCCTGGGCTGTATTTGTGTTACTTGCCACAAGACGAATATCAAAATGGTGTGCATCTATTGGGTCTAAATGGCAATCGAGTGTTATTTTATCGCCGCTTTTATATTGTTGTATATTAAATGGAGCACGATTAATAATAGTAAAATCAAGCGCTTTGCTTTCATCATCAAACTGTCTAAATGATAATTTACCTAAACTGTCAAAGGCGGCAATTATTCCGCCATTTTCGCCACCAGCTCGCTGTGCTAAAGCAGCACCTTTAGCTGATAGCTCACCTTTGCCAATTCCTAATAAAAATCCACAAAAGCCCTCTTCATTCGGTGTTAAATTGCGTACGGTGGCTTTTATACGCCCACTTTGTAATGAGCCATTAAGTTGCCTGGTGAGTAACGATACAGTACGCGCTTCAAAATCTTTTCCTTCTCGGGTACATAAAAGCTCATTACCTATACGCTGCCAATCTTGTAGTCTGTTGCCCCAAAAATGCTTACCAAGCCACACCTGCTTACTAAAATTCGTATTATCTAATGGCGCAGTTGAGGTTAAGTCACCTCGGTATGATGCAAATAATCCGCTGCAACCACTTAACAGGCTTGAACTTAGTAGACCAGCGCTGAGTTTTAAAAAACTTCTCCGTTTCATTTTAATCACCTTTATTATTGTGTGTGGATTAGGGCGCCTTGTGTAGACAGTGCTTTACATAAGGAAGTTATACATTTGGATAGCCATTAGGGTTATTACTTTGCCAGCGCCATGTGTCTTTCATCATGTCTGCGAGGGTATATTGACATTGCCAGCCTAAAACAGACTGGGCTTTAGATGAATCGGCCCAAAAGGCAGCTAAGTCGCCATCTCGGCGCTTTACAATGTCAAAGTTAATATCAACTCCGGTATACTCAATAAATGCTTTTACTATGCCAAGCACAGAATAAGGAGTACCAGTGCCTAGGTTAAATGCTTCATATAGACTGTGGTGTTGCTCGCCAAGCCATTTAAGGGCTTTAATATGACCATTGGCTAAATCACTAACGTGTATATAGTCACGCTCACATGTACCGTCTTCAGTAGGGTAATCGCCTCCAAAAATAGCTAATTTGTCACGTTTACCTACAGCAACTTGAGCAATAAAGGGCATTAAATTGTTAGGAATACCTAATGGGTCTTCTCCTATTTGGCCGCTAATATCTGCGCCAATAGGATTAAAGTAGCGCAGGCTGGCTACTTGCAAACCGGTATTTGAGGCGACTATTTCTTGTAGTATTTGCTCAATCATTACCTTTGTTTGCCCATACGGGCTTGCTGCACGCCCTAGAGGTAAACTTTCGGTATAAGGCACCGATGCGCCTTGTCCATAAACTGTAGCTGATGAGCTAAACACGAGTTTATCAACATTATATTTAAGCATGCATTGGCATAAATTTAAGGTAGACACCAAGTTGGTATAATAATACTCAAGTGGTTTTTCTATGGATTCGCCTACCGCTTTTAAACCTGCAAAGTGAATAACCGAATCAAATTTATGCTCGCTAAACGTGGCAGACAACTTATCGTTATCAAGTAAACTGGCGTGAATAAATTCAACTTTTCGCTTTGATAACGCTTCTACGCGAGTTAGCGATTCACGACTCGAGTTACTTAAATCGTCTATTACTACTACGTCAAAACCATCTTTTAATAAGCTTAAAACAGTGTGGCTGCCAATATATCCCGCGCCTCCTGTTACCAGTACTTTTTTCATTAGATTGTCCTTATGCTCTTATAAGTGATACACCAGCTGAAGGTACGCTTGTGTAAATCGTTTCTTTTAATCCTGTTTGTTGCTCGTACTGCGTTTCAATAGCACTAATTACATTCTCTACCAAAAAATTAGGAACAAACGCCACTACACAACCACCAAAGCCACCGCCCGTCATTCTTACGCCGCCGTGTTCATTAATTACTTTTGCGATAATATTCACAAGAGTGTCGATTTGGGAGGTGGTTATTTCGAACAAATCACGCATAGAGGCATGGCTTTGTGCCATTAGTGTACTTAGTTTGGTTATATCGTTATTACTAAAGGCTTGCATGGCTTCTAATGTGCGCGCATTTTCATACACAATGTGCTCTACACGCTTGGCTACTTCAACGCTTAATGTATGTTTTTTTGCCTCAAACTCATCAATACTTACATCGCGCAAGCTCGGTTTAGACAAAGCTTCTGCCCCTGCATAACATTGCTCTCGGCGTAAGTTATATTCGCTATCAAGCAAGCCTCGTTTAACGTTTGAGTTAACCATTAAAATAGTCATCTTTGGGTCAATGCTCACTTCAATTAAATCAAGTGAGCGGCAATCTATACCCAATGCTTGTCCTTGCTGACCACACGCCGATATAAGCTGATCCATAATTCCACAGTTGCAGCCCACAAAATTGTTTTCAGCGGCTTGTGCAATTTGAGCTATGTCTTTTCGCTCAATAAACAATTCACATAAATGATTAAATGCATAAGCAATACCTACCTCAAGTGCAGCCGATGAACTAAGACCAGCTCCTTGCGGGACATTACCTGTGATGCATATATCGCAGCCACTGAGTTTATGATTTCGTTTTTGCAGTTCATCAACTACGCCGCGAACATAATTACTCCACGTTTGCGTACTGTGGCTATTAAGCGGTTTATTTACTAAAAAGTTGTCAGTTTGGTTATCGCAATCAAGTGCAAGTACATTTACTACATCGTCTGTTCGAGGGGACACAGCAATGTAAGTAGCGTATTCAATGGCACAAGGCAGTACAAAACCGTCATTGTAATCGGTGTGCTCACCAATTAAATTAACACGCCCTGGGGCTTTGACAACAAAGTCGGCATCGCGTCCAAAGTGGTTTGAAAAAGCTAACCGTGCGCTTTGTTCAACATTCATTTAGTGTTCTCTTTATAATGCGTTAGTGATTGTTTCTTCAAAATAGTGGCAGCTTGCTCGGGTGTAATATCACGCTGTGCTTCGGCCATCATCTCGTAACCAACCATAAATTTTTTAACACTGGCTGATCGTAGTAATGGCGGTAAAAACTGTGCATGTAATTGCCAAAATAAGTGGCTTTGACCATCATAAGGCGCGCCATGCCAGCCCATAGAGTACGGAAATGAACACTGAAATAAGTTATCGTAACGAGTTGTTATATTTTTAATAATTTCAGCTAGACTACTTTGTTGAGCGTCTGTCAGCTGTATCATTTGAGTAATCGCAAACCGAGGCAATAGCAGTGTTTCAAATGGCCATGCAGCCCAATAAGGCACAACCACCAGCCAATCATCGTTTACACAAACCACGCGTTCTTGCTTTTCAATTTCACGTTTTGCGTAATCAAGCAGTAAATTACTTTTATACTTTTCGTAATATCGTTTGAGGTTTTCGTGTTTACGCGCAACCAAACTAGGTAATTTATTTTGTGCCCAAATTTGACCATGTGGATGTGGGTTAGAGCACCCCATTACAGCGCCTTTATTTTCAAATACCTGAACCCATTTGTAAGTTTTTGATAACTCTATGCATTGCTCTTGCCATGTGCTTACTACATTTGTAACTTGCGAAACACTAAGCTCTGGTAGTGTTTTTGCATGATTAGGCGAAAAACAAATAACACGCGCAGTGCCACGCTCTGTATGCATACTAAATAGGGGATCGGTTTGCTCCACATCAGGCACACCTTCACGCAAGGCGGCAAAGTCATTAGTAAACACAAAGGTGTTTTTGTAATCTGGATTTACTTCACCGTTAATACGCGTATTGCCTTTACATAAAAAGCAGCTTTCGTCGTATTCTGGTTTAACCTCAATATCTACACTTTCTTCTTGACCTTGCCATGGGCGTTTAGCCCGGTGTGGCGACACCAACACATATTCATTTAATAATGGGTTTAAACGCCGGTGTGGATGCTCTGTCGGGTCAAATTGATTTTGTTGCTCACTCATTCTTTACTTTCCCTAGTTACTGTTTTGAAAGGTACCGGCGTCGAGCACTTGCTTACGAGGAGTAAAACGACAAATATAGTTCCAGTTCCAACTGGCATCGTATTTATGGCACAACCCCCAGCTAATTCCAGGTGCTGGATTTTGCTCAAACCCTTGCGCTGGTCGATATAAGCCTATCGCTTCTGGACCGCCTTTTATATGCGCCATAATTTCAAAATTAATACCGTCCTGAGCAAATTGAATGGTGTTTTTTTCAGGGCCATCGGTTGTTAGCAAACTAGCAATACCCCCTTTATAATTCCAAACAACGACCTCATGACCGCTATTTGAAATAGGGTTATAAGGCGATTTAACATAAGGACCTAATACATCATCAGCAATAGCAACACCGTGTTTTATTTCACGACCACCAAAGTTCATTCCTTCACCTTGGGTTTCGCCTTTGTAGTACAAGTAAAATTTATTATTAAAAAATACTAAACATGGGTCGTGTACTTTATGACTATCAAAACTACCTTTAGCTGTTACTGCAAAACGACTGTCTTCATCACCAAGCCATTTACCATCTTTGCTTGGGCTTACAATCGGTTTTGGTGATTTTATCCACGGCCCAAATGCAGATTCAGAGTGAGCTATTGCAATATGTTCGTACTGACGATTTGTATAAGGTGTTTGTACTGTTTGATAAACCAAATAATAATGACCTTGGTGTTCAAACACTTCAGGCGTAAAAATTGCTCTGTCGTCGTAATCACCTGGTTTACCTGGGCTTACAGCTAAGCCTTGTTCTTGCCATGTAATACTGTCTTTTGAGGTGGCATGCCAAACTTGCGTTAAATCCCATGGAAATACTTTGTCATTCGGATTAGTAGAGTTAAAACCAACCGTTTCCCCCTCACCTTTGGTGTACCAACAATGGTAAACACCATCAATGTATAAAACAGATGAAGGATCGCGACGTATAACCCCTTCTTCATAGGCAAAATCACCCAGCAACGGTTCTATATCAAATTCTGTAAGCCACTGCGGGCCATATTTATCGTAGCCACGCTCTATTGCACGCTTACTTGCTAAACTTAATTTTTTATCAGACATGTTAATTCCTTACTTACCTAGGCTTATATTTAGCGACTGGTATACGTCAAGAGGTAAAATCGCGCCTTGATGCTGCACAACTTGTGAGGCAACACTGTCAGCCATTTCTAATGCATTTTGAGGGTTTTGTGCGCACATTCTGGCGGCTAAGTAGGTTCCGGCAAATGAGTCACCTGCCGCTGTACTATCAACTTGCTTTGCAGCGGGTGTAAACGGACATGACGCTTTAAGATCATCTTTGCAATAAACCTGCATCCCGGCACTACCAGCTTTAATAACAATTTCGTCGATATCAAATTGTGTACAGTACTGAACAATCTCTTCAATGCTTGAATGACCGAATAACACACGGTGATCATCAAGACCTGGTAAAACTACATTACTAAGCGCATAAGCACGCTCTAGCCATTCAATAGCGTGGCTTTTTGATTGCCACATACGCGCGCGATAATTAGGGTCGAACGCAATTGTGCAGCCTTGTTTTTTAAGAGCAGCTAATAATGTGAGTAAACCTTGTTTAGATTCACCATCTAAAATACCTAAACTAATGCCACTGAAAAACACCCAGTCTGATTCTTTCAAACCTAAATTAAATGGCTTTTGAGTATATAAACTCATCATATGCTTCGCTGCTGATTGATTACGCCAATAATCAAAGCTTCGCTCACCATCAGCATCCGTTGAAATAGCGTAAATACCCACGTTATAGTCTGCTGTTGTAATCACGTTTTGCGTGCTAATACCTTCTTGTTGCCAACATTTGAGCATATTGGCACTCAGTACGTCGCTACCTACAGCTGTAAATAGCGCGCAATTTAGTGTGTTAGCAAAACGCTTTGCATACACAAGAGCATTGTAAGTATCGCCCGCAAATGACTGCTTGCATTCGCTAATACCTGTTGGTACTAGCTCAACCATACATTCGCCAATAGCAAGTAAAGTACTCACACACCCTCCTGTACTTTTTTAGTGTGTAGGCCTTCTAGGTAGACTTCAATTTCTTCTATCGATTTATTTTTAGTCTCTGGCATAAACTTAAATAACAATGCAAAGCCGGCTACACCCGATACGGTATAAAGTAAAAAGATGTTTGCAGCGCCTAAATTACTTAGCTGCCATGGGAAAAACTGCTGAACAAAATAGCTAATTACACTGGCAATAAATGCAAAGGTAGGAATGGCCACACCTCGAATACGAGTCGGGAATATTTCAGAAAATATCACCCACATAATTGGCCCAATCGAAAAGTGAAAGGCTGCAATAAAGCCCGCTATACCAAATGATATAAGTGGCGCGTTTATAGTTGCTGCGCGTGAAATTAAATCGCTTTCAAATAATTGCTGTTGCGAAGCTGTAAGTACGCTCGCTAAAGCCTGCTTAAATTCAATATCACTGTGATACACGGTACCAATTATGTGCTCCAGTCCTGTAATAGAGTTTAACGCTGAAAACGAGGTTATATCTTCAGCCGACAAACTATATTCTGCCTGGCTAAAGCCTAAATAACACATAAACAAACTAATTGTTGCAGCTGCTAATCCCCAAATAACAAGGGGTCTGCGCCCTAACTTATCTATCAAAGCAATAGCTACCACAGTAAATACAATACTGACTAAACCAATTAAAACAGCGTTAAAAAAAGCAGCATCAGTGCCGACTCCCAGTTGTTCAAACACCGTTGGAGCATAAAACATTATGGCGTTAATCCCCGTCACTTGCTGCACAATAGCAATAGTAAAAGCAATAATGACAGCTGTGCGAACACGACTTTCGAGTAGTTGTTTAAATGAAGAAAAATACCCACCTGTTTCGCTGTAATCAACCAAGCTCTCTTTAATACTCTTAAGTTGCTCTTGGGCCAATTCAGTATTTTTATTTAAACGATGCAAGATAGTTATAGCGCGTGTTTCGTTGCCTTTCATAACTAACCAACGCGGGCTTTGGGGAATAGTAAATAATAATAAAAACCATAAAATAGCAGGAATAATCTCAACGCCTAGCATCCAGCGCCATAAATTATCTTGTACATTCCACTGTGTTACCCACTCAAAATTACTGTGAGCTAAATCAACAAGTAAGTAGTTAGCAAAATACGCTGCGGATAATCCAACAACAATATTTATTTGAATCATAGACACTAATTTACCACGGTACTTAGACGGTGCAACTTCACCTATATACATAGCAGCGACCGATAAAGACGTGAATGCTAATCCACCTATAAAACGAGCAGTAACTAATAGCTCGTAACTTGGCGCGAAAACCGATGCAATTGCCGACAGTATGTATATAAAGGCAATGCCTATTAAGGTATTTTTTCGGCCAAACATATTGCATATGTAACCGGTAATGACTAAAGCAAATAGCACACCAAAACCAGGCGCACTTACTACAGTGCCTATTTGGATGTCAGATAAATTAAATTCTGCAGATACAAAACGAACCGTACCTGAAATAAGAGCAGCGTCTAATCCAAAAATAAAGCCACCAAAGGCGACGATAAATGCAAAGAAAAACACATTACGTTTGCTACCATTCATACTTCTATCCAACTTTGTTGTTATCATTGTGTGTTGCTTTATATAGAGAATAAAGCGAGTGCTAGTGTCAAAACCCAACATTGTTAACAATTAACCATGAGTAATAACTTCGAGACTATTTCAAAATTAACGCACTTGCAACATCTATTTTAAGAAATCATGCTTTAACTTAAACTCTTTTACAATTAACATTAAAAATTAGTTAAACAAAATCAAAAGTTTATTATAAATAACACATAAAAA
>NZ_WTKW01000156.1:0-9569 GCF_011378745.1 Pseudoalteromonas sp. Z1A6 | reverse complement strand
AATTAGCCAATAGTATTATATTTAATTAATACCGAATATTTATTATACATATATGCATAATGTTTATAAAAATTGACTTTAACCCCCTCTTTCACGTTAAAATGAGAAGATGTGCTTAAAACAGATTTCAGAACTTTAAAATCTAAAAATCAGAATAGATATCTTAATAGGAGATACATAACGATGGCAGATAAAAAAGCCACAGTCCAAATTGATGGACTAGATCCAATCGAACTTCCAATTTATCAAGGCACTGCTGGCCAAGATGTAATCGACGTACGTACGTTAGGTTCACACGGTCACTTTACTTATGACCCAGGTTTCATGTCGACTGGTTCTTGTGAATCTGCAATCACCTATATTGATGGTGGTAAAGGTGTACTACTTCACCGTGGTTACCCAATTGAGCAATTAGCTGAAGACTCAAACTACATTGAACTTTGTTACTTACTTTTAAATGGTGAGTTACCTTCTAAAGAACAATATGAAGTTTTTAAGAATGAAATCACTACAAGCACTATGCTTGACGAGAAAATTGCTAACTTTTTCCAAGGTTTCCGCTTTGACGCTCACCCAATGGCAATGCTTTGTGGCGTAGTAGGTGCATTATCATCTTTCTATCATGAAGACCTTGATATTACTGATGCTGAACAACGTAAAACAAGCGCAGTTAAGCTTGTTGCTAAGTTACCAACAATCGCGGCAATGGCTTATAAAACAAATATCGGCCAACCGTTTGTATACCCACGTAACGATTTAAGCTACGCAGAAAACTTCTTACACATGATGTTCTCTGTACCTGCTGAAGAATATAAAGTTAATCCAGTAACTGCAAAAGCGATGGATAAAATCTTTATGCTTCATGCAGATCATGAACAAAATGCATCAACTTCAACAGTTCGTCTTGCTGGTTCATCTGGTGCTAACCCGTATGCATGTATTGCAGCTGGTATTGCATCTTTGTGGGGCCCTGCTCACGGCGGCGCTAATGAAGCATGTTTAAACATGTTAGAAGAGATTGGCTCTGTTGACCGTATCGATGAATACGTAGCTAAAGCTAAAGATAAAGCTGACCCGTTCCGCCTTATGGGCTTTGGACACCGTGTTTACAAAAACTTTGACCCACGCGCTACAGTAATGCGTCAAACGTGTCACGAAGTTTTAGCTGAGCTGAATATCCAAGATCCACTTCTTGATATTGCTATGAAGCTTGAGCAAATTGCGCTTGAAGACCCATACTTTGTAGAGAAAAAACTATACCCTAATGTAGATTTCTACTCTGGTATTATCTTAAAAGCGA
The DNA here is from genome assembly GCF_011378745.1 of Pseudoalteromonas sp. Z1A6. Taxonomy (NCBI): domain Bacteria; kingdom Pseudomonadati; phylum Pseudomonadota; class Gammaproteobacteria; order Alteromonadales; family Pseudoalteromonadaceae; genus Pseudoalteromonas; species Pseudoalteromonas sp. Z1A6. Next base: position 8,269 of record NZ_WTKW01000156.1, on the reverse strand, counting down.
TTGGTATTCCAACAAGCATGTTCACTGTAATCTTTGCAATGGCACGTACTGTTGGTTGGATCACTCACTGGGATGAGATGCTATCTCAACCTGGTCATAAGATCAGCCGTCCTCGTCAACTTTATACTGGTTACACTCAACGTGACTACGTATCAACTGACAAGCGTTAATTAACGTTGGTTAGTTTAAAAAGGCCGCATTTTGCGGCCTTTTTTATTAACAACACTTGAGAATTATCATAAACCGATTACAATTCCTGCCTTAAAAACACTATGTAGATGAGCCATGCTTGCTTTAAAGTTTGATATAAATAAAATTAGAAACGACTTCCCAACATTAAATCAAACAATAAACGGCTGCCCGCTTGTTTATTTAGACTCAGCAGCAACCTCACAAAAGCCTCAATCAGTTATAGATACAATTACTGAATTCTATACGTTTCAAAACGCTAATGTACACCGTGGACGCCATACACTTAGCGAGCAAGCAACTTATTCATATGAACAAGTACGGGATAAAACTGCACAGTATTTCAATGTATTTAGTAAAGAGATTGTATGGACTAAAGGTGCTACAGAAGCCATTAACTTGGTCGCTAACGGATTAAAAAAGCGCTTAAATGAAAGTCATACCATAATGATATCTCCGCTTGAGCATCATGCAAACATAGTGCCTTGGCAAATAGTGAGTCAACAAACGGGTGCTAAATTAATAGCGCTTCCACTAAATAAAAATGGCACGCTGAACACCAAAGAATGCTGTGAATTTATAAAAGAAACAAAACCAGCCCTATTAGCTATTACACAAGCATCTAACACACTGGGTAATATCACCGATTTAAAACCACTAATTAGAGCTGCAAAAGACGTCAATTCTCTTGTTTTAGTCGATGGTGCACAAGGTGCACTGCATTTAAAACCCGATTTACGTCAATTAAACTGTGACTTTTATGTCTGCTCAAGCCATAAAATGCTCGGCCCAACAGGATTAGGTGTACTTTATGGTCGATATGAGCAATTAAATACCCTTGATATTTACCAATCAGGTGGGGAAATGATCGATAAAGTGTACTTAACTCACAGTACTTATCGTCCTGCGCCTGCAAAATTTGAAACTGGAACACCAAATATCTCTGGAGTTTTAGGCTTTGGTGCCGCATTAGACTATTTAAATGAATTAGATCACGCAAAAATTCAGCAATATGAGCAAAAATTGTTTAGTTATGCCGCTCAAAAATTGGTAAAGGTTGATGGTATTACAATATATAGCAACCTATCTGACAATATTGGTACACTCTGCTTCAACTTAAATGATGAACATCCTTATGATTTGGCAACTTTACTTGACGGGTACGGGGTTGCAGTAAGGAGTGGACACCATTGTACACAGCCATTAATGACACATTTAGGGCTTAATGGAACGCTAAGAGCGAGCTTTTGTTTTTATAATACCTATGAAGATGTAGATATATTCATTGATTCACTTAAAAAATGTATCGCTTTACTGGACTAAACGTCACTTTAATAGAATTAATTAGGATAACTCATGACAAATACGTTTAACAAAGTCACAGAATCTATAAAAAATGCGCCCGCTTGGCAGCAAAAATATCGTGAGATAATGCTTTTAGGAAAAACTTTACCTGTTTTAGCTGATGTTTTGAAGACTGATGATGCACTTGTACCGGGCTGTGAAAGCAAAGTATGGATGTTTGTTGAATTTGATTTAACAGAAAATACACTTGTTGTAATTGGTGACTCAGATACACGTATAGTAAAAGGATTATTAGCCATTATTTTAGCGCTTTACAATGGCCTCACACCAGAGCAAGTAGTGAATAAAAATGCGTATGAAGAATTTGAAAAGCTCGGCCTTATAAGCCACTTAAGCGCATCACGTGGTAATGGTATTAAAGCCATGGTTGATAAAATACAAACCATGGCACAACAAAAGCTTAGTTAGCAAAAACTAAGCTTGCGAGCGTTGTTTTTTATCTAGATATTTACGCACCGCTTTTGCCGCAACAAAAAAGCCGAAGCTTCCTGTGATCATAGTCACAGATCCAAAACCATTATTACAATCCATATTCATCGAGCCATCAGCACTTTGCTTAGCATGACATACGCTGCCATCGCTTCCTGGGTAAACCAATTGCTCTGTTGAGTAAACACAATCAATATTAAACTTACGTTTAGGATTATTACTAAAATTATACTGCTTACGCAAAATATAACGTACTTTTGCAAGTAATGGGTCTTGCGTAGTTTTAGCTACATCACCAAAAGTTATTTGGCTAGGATCTGTTTGCCCGCCAGCACCACCAGTTGTAATTATAGGTAGTTTATTACGTTTACAGTGAGCAATTAATGCTGCTTTTTCTTTAACTGCATCAATACAATCAATCACATAATCAAAACCTTGAATATGCTCTTGAATATTATCAAGCGTAATAAAGTCATCTATTACATTAATTTGGCACTCTGGATTAATAAGCTCGCAGCGCGCTTTCATTGCATCTACTTTAGCTTGACCAATAGTGCCCGTTAACGCATGAATTTGTCTATTGACGTTAGTCGCGCAAATATCATCCAAATCAATCAATGTTATTTTACCAACACCAGTACGTGCAAGTGCTTCTGCTGTCCAGCTCCCTACACCACCAATCCCTACTACACAAAAATGTGCATCTTGAAGCCAATCAAACTGTTGATGACCATATAAACGTTTAATACCACCAAAACGTATATCTGTAACTTTTTCGCTCATTTACCAATCCAGTTGCCATGGCGACTGCCATGCTTGAAAATCTTGATGTTTAATTAACGCCAAATACTCATCACCATTACCGGGTAATAAAGTTAGCTGTATTTGTTCACCTTGCCATAAAAAGCTCAACGCATATGCATGTAAATAGGTACGATTTGATGGCGTGCCTGAATACATTGCATCGCCTAAAATAGGTGAGCCAACACTTTTTAGTGCCACTCTTAATTGATGCGTCTTTCCTGAGTAAGGTTTTAAAATATACCCTCTAAACCCAGGTTTATAGCTTAGCGAATAAAATCGGGTAATTGCAGGATTCAGCTTACTCGTTAGTAACTTAAACGAGCCACGGCGAGATTTAGCCATATCGCCTTTGATCCACCCCTGCTTCTTTTTCGGTTTAGCGTCACTAACCGCTAAATAAAATTTAGCAATCGCATGCTCAGTAAACATAACAGTAAAGCTGGCCGCAGCGGCTTTGTTTCGCGCTAAAATAATCAGCCCTGATGTCACTTTATCTAAACGATGAACGGCATAAAGCTTTTGCGATAATTGTTGTTCGGCTAACACAACAAAGCCGGGGCCATCTTCTGAATGAAAATTAAGACCCGCTGGCTTTTCTAAAATATAAAAATCGTTATGTGTAAAAATGATTTTTAATATTTTACTTACTTGCTCACTCACACGTTTTTACTTTTAATATGCGCTATCACTTTAGCTAAGTCATCGGGCGTATCAACTCCAGCATGGGGTGCTATTTGAGCTTGCTCTATTTTGATTTTATAACCATGATACAACACACGTAACTGCTCAAGCGATTCAAGTAGCTCAAGTGGCGATACGCTCAATTCTATATATTGTTTAATAAAACCCGCTCTGTACGCATAAATACCTACGTGGCGCTGAAATGGCGCTAAATTAAGAGCACTGCTGTCATTCATCATTGTGCTTCTATCAAACGGAATACTTGCACGAGAAAAATACAGCGCATTTTTATTTATATCGCTAACCACTTTAACGGCATTAGGATTAAATACTTCATCACGCTCTTCAATAGCAACACTTAACGTTGCCATTGGTGCTGTTGAATCACTTAATAGTGCAGCAACTTGGGATACATTTTCTGGCGCAAGTAAGGGCTCATCGCCTTGTACATTAACCACAATTGTATCGCTGTCGAGATCAAGTAAATCAACTACTTCGGCTAAACGCTCAGTACCCGATTGGTGATCTTCGCGAGTCATTACAACATCACTAGTAAATAAACTTACTGCATCAAACACTTTTTGATGATCGGTTGCTATAACCACTTTACTTGCACCTGATAAACATGCTTTTTCGTAAACATGTTGAACCATTGGCTTACCGCAAATATCAGCAAGCGGCTTACCCGGTAGTCGGGTTGATGCAAAACGTGCAGGAATTACAACTACGAATTCCACTTTTCAACCTCTTCTAAAGATAACTCACGTGCTTCGTTTTCAAGCAATACTGGAATATCATCTTGAACGGGGTAAGCAAGCTTAGCTGCAGTACTAATTAGTTCGTTGTTTTCTCTATCAAAGCGTAGTTTACCCTTACAAACTGGGCAGGCAATTATCTCGAGTAATTTTGTATCAAAGGCCATTGAGTATTCCTTTTTCTTTTAATAATGAATTTAATGTGTTTATTACGCTATCGGAAGGCTCTGCATCTATAGGTAAATAATACCAATTAGGTTTTGCAAAGGACTTACATTTAACCGCGTCTTTTTCGGTCATTATAATGCAATCATCACCAAACTGAATAAAATCATCTGCTGTATAAGCATAATGATCTCTAAAGTGATGAGTCGACAATAGCTTAATATTTTGTGCTTCTAATGAGTTTTCAAACCGTTTAGGGTTCCCAATTGCACTTATTGCATGTGCGTGAGTTACCGTATGTTTTGCATCATCACCTGAATTAACTAAGCGAAGGTTACTTACTTGCAGCACGTAGCTATTATTAGCCTGGCCGCCATTTTCAATTACTATATCAACACTTTGTAAGCGTTTAGTTGTTTCGCGTAGTGGCCCTGCGGGCATAACAAAACCATTACCAAAGCGGCGTTCACTATCAACAATACAACACTCAATGCTACGAGGCATTTTATAATGCTGCATCCCATCATCAGAAATAATGACATCTAGCGTATGATTTTTTTCTAATAAATCGATATTGTGTTGTCTATTAGGGCCAACTGCTATTGGGCATTTTAAACGATGGTATAAAAGCACAGGCTCATCTCCAGCCTGCTGAGCATCTACAACTGAAGTGACTAACAGCGGGTAATTATCTGATTGCCCACCATAACCTCTACTAATAATACCCACTGATAAACCTTGCTGTGTTAAATGACTATACAACCACAAAACAAAAGGTGTTTTACCATTGCCGCCTACGCTTATATTGCCGACTACAATAACAGGCGTTTTGCACTCAAAAGGTTTAAGTATTTTAGCGCTGTACAAGAGTTTTCGAAATGCCGATACAACCCAAAACAAAGCACTTAATGGTAATAACAATAAAGTAATTAGACCAAATGGTTTATACCAGCTTTGCTCTATTTTGCTCACGCCTGATCACCAAACTGCATTTTGCAAAGTGCTGAATAAGTACCGTCATTTGCTAATAAGCTACTATGATCGCCACTTTCTATCACACGACCGTTATCAATAACATAAATTCGGTCACTGTTTTCAATAGTAGATAAGCGATGTGCTATAACAATAGAGGTTTTATCTTTCATTAGCGTTTCTAACGCTTGCTGAATAAGCTTTTCAGATTCGGTATCAAGTGCTGACGTTGCCTCATCTAAAATCAAAATAGGTGCATCTTTTAATATTGCACGCGCTATCGCTATTCGCTGGCGTTGACCACCTGAGAGCATTACCCCATTTTCGCCTACCATGGTGTTTAATTGCTCTGGCAGGTCTTTAACAAATTCCCACACGTGCGCTTGTTTGGCAACTTGTTCTAACTCTTCAACAGACACATCGTGCTTTATGCCATAACAAATATTGTTAGCAATCGTATCGTTAAATAACACGACCTGCTGAGACACTAAAGCAAATTGGCGACGCAGATCAGTTAATTTATAATCCTGCAGGGCTATACCATCAAGTAATATTTCACTCGGTAACTCTAAGTCATAGTAGCGTGGTAACAAGTTAGAAATTGTGGACTTACCTGAGCCTGAGCGCCCAACTAAAGCAATACTTTCACCCGCCTCAATCTTTAGCGACAAATCGTTTAATACGGCTTCATCTTTCGTTGGGTACTTAAAGGTTACGTTCTTAACTTCAATTAAACCTTTAACTTTATCAACCGAAACAGTGCCTGTATCTTTTTCCATTTCTTCGTCTAAAACTAAAAATATACTTTGCGCTGCAGAGATACCACGTTGCATATCACTATTCACATTGGCAAGTTGTTTTAGCGGACGCAATAACATCATCATTGAGGCAATTAATGCCATGAAGTCACCAGATGTAATCGTATCAATCATTGATGGCAACGACACCGCCCACAAAATAACTGCCATGGCACTTGCCGCTAAAATTTGAATTATAGACACACTAAGCGCTTTAGTTGCGTCCATTTTGATACGTTGCTGACGATTATGATTATTAATTTTCGAGAAGTGATTAATCTCTTGATCTTGACCACCAAAACCATGAATAACTTTATGTCCGCTCAGCATTTGTTCTGAGCTACGGGTAACTTGCCCCATGGCAGATTGAATGTTTTTAGAAATGTGGCGAAAACGTTTAGAGACGACGGCGACAATAATAGCAACAAGTGGGATGATCACTAAAAATATCAGTGATAGTTGCCAACTGGTATAGAACATTACCGCAAGTAAAAATACAACAAATGCCCCTTCACGTACAACTATTAGCAAGGCTTTAGTAATCGCTTGTTGAACTTGTTCTGTATCAAATGTGATTTTTGAAATTAAATCTCCCGTTGAGTTTTTGTCATGAAAAGAAACGGGTAAGTGCAATATGTGCTCAAATAACTCTTGGCGTAAAGAGCGTACAACTTGGGAGCCTACATAACTTAAGCAGTAAGAAGACATAAAGTTAAAAACACCACGCCCTAGAACTAACGCGATAACGACAAAAGGAGCGTACTTTAAAACTTCTGTATTACGCTGGTTCAAACCTTGATCAATAAACGGCTTCATTAATTGAATAAATAAAGCATCCATTGCTGAATAGCCTATCATCCCAATAATTGCGACAAATGCGACGCTTTTGTAGGTGCCAACATATGAGACAAGACGTTTATAAATTTGTGTAGTACTTTGATCCATAACACTCTCTAAATACAGAAACAATCTGTATTGTATCCTCCGATGAGATAAAACTAAACGTCAATCTTTGATAAACCAGTAACTTTCCTGCCCTCTTGCTGTTTCTATAGCCAAATTCTTTGCATAAAATTTAATACTAATTTGCCCTTCAACGCCTGTCGTAAATTGCTGAGCATTTATTTGGTTATACCGTTCAACGACAATGGGCTTGGGGAATTCCCATTGCCCTTTATAGGCACTTGAATGAATGACTACTTGGGGAGCAACGTTATTTATAAAATTAACACTTGAGGATGTATCGCTGCCATGATGCGGGCTTAACATTACTGTACTTTTTAATGATGTATTATCCGCTAATAACGATGCTTCACGCGCTTTTGATATATCACCAGTAAGTAAAACGCTATGAGTATTATCTGATACCCTAACAACGCATGAATCATCATTTTCATTTCCAAACCCTTTTGTACTAAAGCTTTGTACTTTTAATCCAGCAAAATCAATGTTTATGACTTCACATACATTATGTGTATTTTTAGGATGAAATTGTTGTAATGTTTCACCAAAGCCAGCATCTATGAAATGTTGTAATCCTCCAGCATGATCATTATCTTCATGACTTAGAATCGCCGTTTTCACTGTTAAATTATTTGCTTTAATATAAGGCAATAAAATACTTCGCGTACGGCTAAAGCGATTGAAATAACTGGGGCCAAAATCATAAATAAGCACTTGATTATCTTTTTCAATTAATGCCATAAGTCCATGCCCAACATCAAATACATGTAGTTGCCACTTAGACTTTTCTGTTAGCCAATAATTTAATAAGAGCGTTATTGCTGGAATAAAAGCGAGCCATTTATAAGGAAGAAAATAAACCATCAACATAATAATATAAGTAAAAACGACAAATATTGAGTCAATTCTGCCAGTCGTTATCCATCTTAACGATTCTGGTATTTCATTAAGCAATTTAAATAGCACATATAAGCCAGTATCAAACAGGTTTATTAAAATACTTATATCTAAGAAAATACTCAGTAATGTAAAAACAATTAAAAAAGGTAAGATAATGATTGAAAGCAGCGGTATAGCAATTAAGTTTATTATCAAACCGGCAATACTTACCCCATTAAAAAAATAGAGTGAAAGTGGCAATAAACCAAT
>NZ_WTKW01000155.1:0-9571 GCF_011378745.1 Pseudoalteromonas sp. Z1A6 | reverse complement strand
TACTCCCTTTGTAAAATTTACCTAACCGTGTAGTAATAGTTACTGTTTACTTTAAATTACCAAATATGAAAAGTTACATGCAAACAATAAAAACCAATAAACTCAACAACTTAAAATAAATAACAGTTTTGGTTTAATCATTGCATCATCTAAATCACTATTTAAATTTTTAACTTATTAAGGATTGATTATGGCTACTGCAACAAATACGAAACCAAACACAACTTCAGATGTTAAGCCTGACGTTAAACTAACAAATACTGAATCACCTCTTACAGAGAAAGCAACATCAGCAGCGCACGATGCGGTAGATGCACTTTCTAGCAAAGCAGCAACAGCTGAAAGCAGTGTTCGTAAAGGCGCTTCGAGTTCAGCAGATGCATTAAGCGAAAAACAACTTATTGCACGCGAAAAGTTAAGTGAATGTACAGCTAAAACCCGTGCATTTGCTTCTGAAAATCCATTAGCAACCGCGGGTATTGCTTTTGCTGCGGGTATGCTGATTACATCACTATTTCGTCGTAAGTAATCAGTGATGAATAACCCACAAACAAGCGCAGCCAAGGATGGTGAAGCGCAAAACCAAACAACTGAGCAGCAGAGCCAAAAGGACGATTGGCAAGATCATATTGCAAAGCTTTTAGAGTACTCTAAGCAGCTCAAGGATGATTACCAAACTCAAGGAAAGATCACCCATCAGCTTGCTAAAGCTGAATGGCGGTTATCGCTTAGATCGCTTGCATTGATCACTATATTTTTAGGCTGTTTTGCCAGTGGTTTGGTTTTGTTGTGGGCAGGATTTCTAGGTGCTGTTGGATACGGTGTATACGATCTTTTTGGGTCAGTATGGCTAAGTATTGCAACAGCTACTTTGCTGCAAGTTGCTTGTTTAGCATGGCTTTGGAAAAATACGGTTTACCTAAGCAATAAAATTGGCTTTAGTAAAACACTTAAAAGCTTAAAACAACTGTTTAACTTATAAGGAAATTAATATGTTGGTTAACTACTTAATTAAAGCACCTAATGAAAACGTTGATGCTCTGAGTAAGCAAATGGATACGCGCAGTGAGTTAAAACGCCAACATCATGCAGCGTTTCAATATAGACTAAAGCGTTTTGCCGCAACTAAAGTGGGACTAACAAGTGCCTTTTTAGCCGGCGCAGCTGTACAAGCAGGGAAAGGCGAAACCAGCTTGGTAAGAAAATACGGCTGGCTTGTTAGGCTGTTTGCTTAAACGCTAAACATTTCTACCGTGATCAGATAAGTAATCAACACTTGGGCCATTTGGCACAACTTGTGTTGGATTGATCATTGTATGGCTAAAATAGTAATGACGTTTAATGTGGTAAAAATCAACTGTCTCTGCTACTCCCTTAACCTGATATAGCTCTCTGAGGTATCCGCTCAGTGCAGGATAGCTTTCAATTGTGCGTAAATTACATTTAAAGTGACCAACGTACACACTATCAAACCGAATGAGAGTGGTGAATAATCGCCAATCTGCCTCTGTGAGTTCATTTGTGGCTAAATAACGCTGCTTTCTCAGTATCCCCTCTACTGTATCGAGTGCTTTAAATACATCATTAAATGCCTCTTCATACGCATCCTGAGTTGTTGCGAACCCTGTACGATAAACACCATTATTTATACTTGGATAAATCAACGCGTTTAATTCATCAATTTTTGGTTGCAGCGCCTCAGGGTAGTAGTCATCGTTATTACCTGTTAACTCATTAAACGCACTATTGAACATACGTATAATATCGGCAGACTCATTACTGACAATTTTATTGAGCTTTTTATCCCACAATACGGGAACGGTTACTCGACCGGAGTACTTTGGATTATTTTTTGTATAAACTTGATGTAAGTAGTTACTATTAAATAAAGCATCACCAGTACTGTGGTTTTGCGTATCAAAAGCCCAACCACTATTAAGCATATCAGGACTAACAACCGACACCGTAATTAAATCTTGTAACCCTTTTAATGCTCTAAATATAAGCGTTCGATGCGCCCAAGGACACGCAAGTGACACATATAAATGATACCTGTTCGCTTGAGCTTTAAAACCGGCCTCGCCCGTTATTCCAGCGCTACCATCAACAGTTATCCAGTGACGTAACTGCGCCGCCTCGCGCTCAAACTTACCATTACTTGAATCAGTGTCGTACCATTTATCTTGCCATTGACCGTTAACTAATAATCCCATAAAACTCTCCTAAAAATACCGTTAAATTTTGCCAAACTCGCCGTTTTGATAATCACGCACTGCTTGCTGTACTTCAGCTTGAGTCGTCATTACAAACGGCCCCATATGAGCAATCGGCTGATTAAGTGGATCGCCAGCTAAAACCAAAACACCAGCGCCGTGCTCAGAGCTAATATTAATGTCACTCCCTGGTTCCAAAATAAGTAACTTACCCGCTGGTATTGTTTGATTGTCGCTCATTATTAGTGAGCCGCTATGAATATAAAGCATTACTTTTTGTTGGCTAATAGGTTCTAAATTCATGCTTTTACCAGCAGGTAATGTAATATCAGCAAGCGCCGCATTGGCAGCTAAACTCTGCAGAGCGCTTGTAAGCGTTTCACTTTCAAACTGCCACGATCCCGCCAGTGCTTTTAACGTCACACCTTGTGTGTTAGTAAAACTCGGAGCTGGATTCTTTGTAGTATCTTGATAACGTGAATCACGCATTTTTTCTGCACTTGGCATGTTTATCCAAATTTGAAAGCCATGCAAACCGTCAACAGCATCAGCGAGTGGCATTTCACTGTGCATGACGCCGCGCCCTGTACTCATCCATTGCACATCACCTGCTTTAATTGCTTCTCTGTTACCCATTTGGTCACGATGTTCAAAGCCACCTTTTAGAATATAAGTAAACGTTTCAATACCTCGGTGCGGATGCTCAGGAAAGCCTCCCATATAATCTTTTTTGTCGTCTGACTTAAGTTCATCAATCATTAAAAAGGGATCTAAATATTTACCATCAAACCCAGGTATACGGCTAATACTCACACCATCGCCATCTTGAGTTGCATAAGCTGTAAGTATTTTTGATATTTTCATTTATTAATTCACTCTAAAGAATAAGTTTATGGGGTTATTAAATCATCCATTAAACAAAACAACTATGTCTTTAAATCGACCTTAACATTCCAAAAAATAGAACTATAATGATTCATTGGTTACATTTTCAACCTTATAATTACTATGGTTATTTGGAGTGAATTTGGCTACAATTGTTATTGCAAAATACAAAACTAAGGAATGGTTATTTTTACTTATTCTCTCAAACATCAGCTTTATCGTTTACTTATATTGCTAAGTATTCCGGGCACCGCTGTAATTATTTTTACACTGCTGCTTGAACGCGATCACTCTATTGAGCAAAGTGAAAAAAAAGTAGAAAATATTGCTAAGCAATTAATTTTACAGCAAAAGTACTTAGTCGATGATATTGACCGTTTAGCGCGTTATTTGGCTAAAGAGGAAAGTAAGAAAGAAAATTTAGCAACGACCTGCCCTAATTATTTTAATCAATTTAGATCTATTTACGCACATGTTGCCAATATCGGGATTATAGATCCAAATGGCATTGTTATATGTACAACAAGCGGGTTAGCCAAAACAATTAATATTGCCGATCGGGCGTATTTCCAAAACGCCTTAAAAAGTAACCAATTGTCGGTAGGTTATTTTCAGCACGACCGAAGTCTGCAAAAAAACACCCTTAATTTTGCGTTACCTATTATTAATAAAAAAAATGTAATTCAGGGCGTTGTAGTTATCGTTGTTGCGCTTGACTGGTGGAACAATGCTTTTAATGACATTGAACTTCCGCCAGGCTCTATTGCTGCAATTGCTGATTCTAACGGAAAAATTTTAGCGCGTTATCCACCTACAGCGGCCACGCTTGGCGATAATATTGCACAGACTTTATTAGCAACTGATTCTTCGATTAATAATGAGGCATCAACAAAAATAAAATCTATTGAAGGTGAAGCCCGAATGCTTCACCACTCTGTTATTTACAGCGATCCGAGTAATAACAGCTTAAATATACATATCGCACTTCCTGTTACGCATGCTTTAAAGCAAATAAATAATAATTTTTTTATAGCGATTGGTGTGTTTATTTTATCGCTGCTGATACTGTGTTTAATTGCACGTAAACTACTTAAAACCAGCATTATTGACCCAATTAATAATCTAACAAATGCAACAAACGTATTGGCTAAGGGCGAGATGCCCTCACAAAAAATACAACCCAATAATCCAGAGCTAAATACTCTCTATCAGCGTTTTAAATCAATGGCGCAAACTCGGTTAACAGCTGAAGCTAATTTAAAAAACAAGCATGATGAGCTTACTAGCTTGCTTAATACTCTGCCCGATAGTTACGTTAGAATTAACATCCATGGCGATATTCTCAACATAACAGGACAGTTTAAGCCTCAAGTAAATCCTAACAGCACTGTAGTACCTCATTTATCATCAATACTTTCACACAGCAATGTTCAGCTTTTGTTATCGCAGTTATCTAAACTTGATGTTTCGAGTAATTTAGAATTCACACTCGAAAAATCAGATCCTAAACGCAGCTTTGAAGCACGTATTAGCGCAATGCAAAGTAAAAATGAATACGTTGTTGTACTACGAGATATAACACAACGAAAAGTAAATGAAGAAGCACTCCACCTTGCCTCACTAGTGTATAACAACAGTAGTGAAGGCATGGCAATCACCGATCCAACGGGTATCATATTTGATGTAAATCCTGCATTTTGCAAAACGACTTTATATAGTAAAGAAGAAGTAATTGGCCGGTCCTCTTCAATTCTTTCATCAGGAAAACATGATAAGAATTTTTACAATAAAATGTGGTCTGAATTACAGCAAACAGGCCGCTGGCAAGGCGAGGTTATTAACCGTAAAAAAAACGGGCAGCTTTATTCTGAGTGGCTCACAATCGATACTATTTATGATACAAACAACGCACCTATTCGTCGTATCGCGATATTCACAGACCTCACAGAAAAAAAACAAGCTGATGAAACCATTTGGCGACAAGCTCATTTTGATCACCTAACTGACTTACCAAATCGTTTAGAATTAAAGGAGCGATTAAATCAACGATTTTCAAATGTTGTTACTCCAGATAATCAATTGGTTGTCATGCTTTTAGATATTGATCACTTTAAAGATATTAATGACACATTAGGCCATCACTATGGCGATAACTTATTAAAACTCGTATCTCAGCGTATAGTCCAGTCGGCAAAAAATGCTGAGTTTGTGGCACGAATTGGGGGAGATGAGTTTGTTATTGTATTTAGTCACATTAAAAGTACGCGCCATATTAATCAAATTGCGAGTAATATTTTACTTAGTCTATCGTCAGCTTTGCATCTTGAAAACGAAGAGTTATTTATTAGTGCAAGCATAGGCATTGCTTGCGCTCCTAATGATGGTGAAAATACTGAACAGCTTTTAAAGGCAGCCGATCAGGCTATGTATAAAGCAAAAAGTAATGGTCGTAACTGTTTTGAGTTTTTCTCTGCTGACATGCGCGAATATGCACACGCGCGCATGGTGCTATTAAAAGACTTACGAAGTGCCATAGAACTTGAACAGTTTGAGTTATTTTATCAGCCCATAGTTGCTTTAAATGATTTACATATTCATAAAGCTGAAGCGCTTATTCGTTGGCAACATCCCGAAAAAGGCCTAATTAGCCCTATCGCATTTATCCCACTTGCTGAAGAAACCAGGCAAATAAATGCAATTGGTCAATTTGTATTTGCCCAAGCTTTGCAAACACTTAACGATATAAAAACACTAACCGATGATACTTTTCAAATAAGTGTAAACGTATCGCCAGTGCAATTATCCACGCCAGAGAGTGGCATAGATGAATGGTACGATATGCTAAAAGCAGCAAAGCTGCCTGCTTCGTCAATTGTCGCAGAAATAACTGAAGGCTTAATGGTTAACCCTGAAGCACTTACGCAAAGACGCCTAAAAGAAATAGTAAAATCAGGTATGCAGCTTGCTCTTGATGATTTTGGTACCGGGTATTCGTCGCTCGCTTACTTACAAGAAATGGACACCGACTATTTAAAAATAGATAAACGTTTTGTTGATAATATTCAAGTAGGCAGCCAAGAACTTGCATTGTGTGAAGCCATCATTGTTATGGCGCATCAGTTGGGCTTAAAAGTAATCGCCGAAGGAATTGAAACTAAATTACAAATGCAGCTACTACTTGAAGCAGGATGCGATTACGGTCAAGGTTATTTATTTTCAAGACCTTTAAATAAAAGCAGTTTTATGGCACTTCTAGCTGATAAAAAAGTAGCTTTATTAAAATAAATAGACAAAAAATCACTGTTACGCAATAAATAATGCGTCTGCGCGGTCAAGTTAAGCAATCAGATATAAAGTAGTAGCAGGATTTAAAAATGGCAAAAGCAACATTAGAGCAATGGCGAATGTTTAAAGCGGTAGTGGATCATGGCGGGTTTGCAGGCGCAAGCGCAGCTGTACATAAAAGTCAGTCAACCGTACACCATGCTGTGCAAAAACTTGAAGCCGCCTTGCAAATTAAGTTGCTTGAAGTAAAAGGCCGTAAAGCATTTTTAACCGATAGCGGTAAGCTGATTTTACGCAGAGCCGAGTTTTTAATTGAGGAAGCGACTAAAATAGAATCGGTAGCAAGTACACTAAGCGAAGGCGTGGAAAGCACATTAAAAATAGCTGTTGATGAGGTTTTTCCACACGCTATTTTATATCAAGCACTTGCTAAAACGAGTGAGCTTTACCCTCTTTTAAAAATTGATTTAGTAGAAAGCGTGCTAACAGGTGCAAACGAATTATTACATAACTCAGTGGTTGATTTAGCTATTTCATCAATTCCTATCTATGGAATTAGTTGCAGTACGTTATGCGATATAGAGTTTATAGCGGTTGCGCATAAAGACCATGTATTACAACAACATACTGAACAACTCAACTTTCGTGATTTAAAGCTACATAGACAAATAGTAGTTCGCGATTCAGCAACCCACACCAGTCACAATGAAGGCTGGTTAGGTGCAGATATGCGCTGGACAGTAAGCCACTTACGTAACTCTATTGATATGGTTAGCCAAAATTTAGGTTACGCTTGGCTGCCAAAAACACAAATTGCACATTTAATTGAAGATAAAACCCTCATTGCACTTAATTTAGACCAAGGTACAACCCGCACTCTTAATTTATATTTAATGTGCAACGACAACGACAGGCTTGGTCCTGCAGCACAAGAGTTTAAAGAGCAAATTACTGCACTTACTAATTTAGCTAATTAATAGCTATTCATTTTTTACATCGAGGTGATCTGCTACATAGGCGCCTCGCTGCCCACGCTCTTTAGCCGGCCCTACAGTGCTATCTTTACCTGTTTGCTGCTCAGTAGCTGCATTAATAACAGCACCTAATGTGATTATATAAGCGCTGATATACAACCACATCAGCATAATCACTACACCACCTAGTGAGCCATACGTTTCGTTGTAACTAGAAAAACGCGACACATAAAATGAAAAACCTATAGATGCTAAAATCCACAGCACGGTAGCAATAGACGACCCCATTGTGATCCAACGCCATTTAGCAGGTTTACGATGTGGGGCATAACGATATAAAAGTACCAATGCAAAATTAAAGGTAAAAGCCAATAATGGCCAAGAAATGAGTTTAATTAATAAATCTATACTTTCTTTTAGTCCCACTAAATTAAGTACAATAGGTAAAATACCAATAATTAATAGCGCAAAAATTGCGACTACAATCGCTCCTACCGAAAATAAAAAGCGCACTAGTTGAGCCTGAAAAAATGAGCGTTTTTCATATTCACGATAACTAATATTACATGCAGTAATAAGTGCTTGGCTGCCCTTTGAACTACTCCAAATAGTAAGTATGAGCGTACCAATTGCACTTAAGCTCAAGCTTGCACTTGATGTTTTAGCAAGGCTAGAAACCTGAGATAAAATCAGTTCACTGGTGCTTGGTGGAAGCAAAGTAACTATTTTACTTAAGTGCTCACTTATATCTGTTGGGGATGAAAAGTACGCATACACTGATACCATCGCCGCAATGGCTGGAAAAATAGCAAGTAACGCATAAAATGCCACACCGGCTGCCACTATAGATAAGTTATCTTCACTCATTTGCTTAAAAATACGTTTAACAATATCCCACCAACCTATAAAAGGGATATGTGCAGGCTGCTCTGCTTGCTGTCCTCGTTTAGCTTCTTTCATTCTAAACCTCAATATTTGTATTACGTTACTACAGCAAAATATTTGCCAAGTTATAAGCGTTTGGTACCAAACTTGCTAATATTTATCTATAAGTGACTCTAACACGGAAGATAAGCCATGCTCGGTACCCTAAAAAGCAGTGTAGCGCTAAATAATACAACACCAATAACTGACGTGATCAAAGTTGATACACTTTCGTGGAATTTCTTTTATGAGCAAGGCGTGCAATTACTTCACGTAACAGCGCAAATATTACCCACTATTTTACTCGGCATAATGCTTTTAGTACTCAGTTACTTAATTTCAGGACCACTTTCTAGATTACTAATCAAACCCATTGACTATATGACTGACAGCAAGCTTGTTCACCTAGTTATAAGGCGCAGCATAAGCACCCTAATAATTTTATTTGGGGTATATTTATTTTTACGTTTAGCAGGGCTTACTCAGTTTGCCGTTGCTATTATGAGTGGGACTGGGTTGATAGGTTTAATACTCGGCTTTGCTTTTAGAGACATAGCAGAGAACTTTATTGCCAGTTTATTACTGAGCGTACAAAGACCTTTTAAAATTGACGATGTAATTGAAGTGGATGGCCGATTAGGTATTGTTAAAAAAGTAACAGCAAGAGCAACCACACTTGTTGATTACGATGGCAATCATATTCAAATACCTAATGCGACTGTATATAAAAATACCATTAAAAACCTGACTGCCAATCCAAAAATGCGCGGCAAAGTAGAAATTGGTATTGGCTACGATAACGATATACGCAGCGCACAAACCCTCGCCCTAGATATTGCCAATCAACAAAATGCAGTACTTAGCGACCCACCCGCGCAGGTTTTAATAAAAAACTTAGGCTCATCTACTATTAACTTCGTTTTGTATTTTTGGGTTAATAGCGAGCAGCACAGCCCATTAAAAGTAGGCTCACAACTTATGCGCGAATTAGTAAATGAGTTCACTAAACAAAAAATCAGCATGCCTGATGACGCACGAGAGAGAATTATACTCACCGACACTAATGAAAATGCTTCTAGCTTAGAGGAAAAACAACCATCGCAAATACAAAGCGAAAAAAGTGAAACTGTTGAGCAAACTAAAACGCTTGATGATGTAAGTAGTGATACCGACGAAATACGTGAACAAGCAGAGCAATCTCGCGATCCAGAACAAGGGAAAAATATTATTTAATAACGCTTAAATTGTATTAACTAAAATTTAAACGCAAAAAAGCCCGCAGCGTTAACT
>NZ_WTKW01000154.1:0-9576 GCF_011378745.1 Pseudoalteromonas sp. Z1A6 | reverse complement strand
GGGTTATGAGCCCGACGAGCTACCAGACTGCTCCATCCCGCGCCTGTAATTTCTTTAAAACATTTTCGTAATATTTACGAGCCTGCCTTGAAGAGAGCGCTACTATATAGGAATAAACATTTAATGCAAGGCCTAAACTAATTAAAGTTGTTCAACCGAACAAAAAGCAATCAAATTGCTATTCTGCGCTCAACCTTTGATGCGGATTAATCATTTTTTGCCATTCCCAGTCTGGATGCCCCATCACTATAAAGTCAGGGTTCTCAGTACTCTCGCGTTGGTTGTACGTTAGCGGGTTAAATTCTGCATCGGTAATACAACCACCGGCTTCTTCAACAATAACTTGTGAAGCACCTGTATCCCACTCTCCCGTTGGACCAATTCTTAAAAAACAATCTGCTTTACCTTCTGCAACAGTACAAGCTTTTAATGAGCACGAGCCAATAGCAATAGTTGTAAACTGACTATTTAAATACTGACTCACCGCTTCTATTTTTTGGCGGCGGCTCACTGCAAGCGTCAAGTTCTCTGGCGGCGCTACAGATATTTGCTTATCAATTGAATTTTCACGTTTAAAGGCACCATTTTTAGCTGTAGCAAAATAAGTCACACCTTTTGCAGGCCAATGAATAACGCCAAGCACAGGATGATTATTTTCAATCAATGCAATGTTTACTGCAAAGTCGCCACTTTCTAAAATAAATTCGCCTGTACCATCCATCGGATCGAGTAACCAATAACGCTGCCAGTCCTGTCTGTCGGCAAGTGCAGGTATAGGTGTTTCTTCCGACATAATTGGGATATCGGGCGCTAAGACTTTTAATCCAGCAACCAGTACGTCATTTGCTGCTAAGTCAGCTTTGGTAACAGGCGTATTATCTGATTTCTCTTGTTGGCCAATATCGCCTTTTTTATAAATGGCCATAATTGCATCGCCAGCACGCTCAGCTAATTCAATACACGGTTCGATTAATTTATTCATCGGCAGCTCCAGACGCTAAATACTTATCTAATAATAGCAAAGCTGCAACACTGCGTGCTTCGGTAAAATCTTCTTGGTCTAATAATGACTGCCACTGAGTTAATGGCCACTTAACAACAACAAGCGGCTCTGGTTCGTCGCCAATAAGGGTTTGTGGGTATAATTGCTTAGCAAATAAAATATGCATAGTGGCATTAAAGTAACTCGGCGCCATTGTTACTGTTCTTAATGGTTTAAAATACTCAGCACCAAAGCCAATTTCTTCTTTAAGCTCTCTGTTAGCAGCTTGCTCTGGCGTTTCGCCCGGATCGATTAAGCCTTTAGGAAAACCTAACTGGTAATCGTTTGTGCCCGCACAGTATTCACGTACAAGTAGTAATTCGTTGTCTGCACTTAACGGAACAATCATCACTGCTCCCCGGCCACCGCCGCGAATTCGCTCATACTGACGCTCTTCGTTATTAGAAAACTTTAGCTCTAAAGACTCCACAGTAAACAGGCGGCTTTTAGCGACAACATTGTTACTGAGGATTTGTGGTGGTGTTGGGTGCTTTTTCTGTGTCATTGGCGTTAATTTGCTATCATGGCAGTTAGTTCAATAATAAACCTTATAAGTTGAAATTCCTATGTTAAATTGGTCAAAAATCGATACCGTTTTGCTCGACATGGATGGAACATTACTCGATTTACATTACGACAGTCATTTTTGGCTTAACGTTATTCCTGCGCAACACGCATTAGCAAGGGGCATTAGCCTAGATGCAGCTAAAGCAGATATTTTAAAACGCTATCAAGCTGTGAGCGGTCAAATACAGTGGTATTGTTTAGATTATTGGGAGCAGCAATTAAGCTTGCCTATAATGGAGCTTAAACGAGAGTCTCAGCATTTAATTAAAATGCGCGAAGACGTACCTCATTTTTTAACTGAGCTTAAAAAAGCAGGCAAAGAGTTAATTTTACTTACCAACGCCCACCCTGAGAGTGTCATGCTTAAATTTGAGCATACAGCGATTGATAACTACCTAGATGGCGTAGTGTCTACTCATGAATATGGAGTAAGTAAAGAGCAACAAAGTTTGTGGCACCAAGTACAAAAAGACTTAGGGTTTAATAAGCAGCGCACTTTGTTTGTAGATGACAGTGTGCCGGTTTTGAATGCCGCACGAGAATACGGCATTGAGCACTTACTTGCAGTTGCTAACCCAGATAGCCAACAACCACATAACGAAATAGCCGATTACCTAAGTGTTACCGACTATCGTAAGATTATCTAACTCAACTTACGTGACTTAAATTTTTGGGTAACGCGCTTCTAGCCCTTGATATACTAACTTTGCAAAATCTGCATGTTCTGTATCAAGGCTTTTAACTACTTCAACTAAATGCTCGTTATCTTCTTGCCCATTCCATTCTTTAATATAGCTACCATCTTTGTAACCGTGATCTTGGCGGAAAAAGTTTAACGTATTTTTACCTACGTAGCCGCGATATAAATCATCAATATCCATACCTATTTGCGCCATACAGCCGGCAAAAGCACCTGCATTAAACGTTTTATCAGCAACAGCAGACGCCGCTAATATCTCTAGTGTTTGTTTAAAGTCATCAGCTTGTTGAGCATTACTAAGCTCAGTTTCAAGTTGCTTTGCTAAGTCTTCGTAGCTAGTTTCGCCGTCAATTCTAAGCGATAGACCAAAATGAAAAATATCAACCAACTCTAAAATAACTTGTTCAGTATCTGGTGTTTGTTTTTTCCACCATTTCCAACCATGATGATCTAGCATTTCAGCACACTCAACCCAAATAGCGCGGTACCATTCAAACCCTTGAGTAAACCATTGCTCATGTACTTTAGTATTCATGGCGTTTTGCATTTCTAGCATCACTACTAGCTTGTTTAAATTGGCAGACATATCAATTCCTGTCGTTTTGGTTGGCGTAATTTTCGTTGGTGTAATAATACAGATAAAATGCTGATTGTGCATTGCTGTATATTTTTATTAGTGTGCTAGTTATGTTTATCGTGACGTCGTAAACTCATGCCATGAATCAATTAAATCAATGAAATCTTCAAAGCCACAACCACTACTTAAACCATTTTCTTCAAGCGCTAAATCGTCATCTTGATACGCTATTAGGTCTTCGCTGTCTTGATGAAGTGCATGGGCTTCAAATAATGCTTCGTCTTTCGTTAATATTAAATCTATTTCTTGGCCTTTTAGCGTTAGCGGCTCATAGCTTGAACTTACCGATGCAATAAGCGCTTGCACCATGGCTACTTTGTCTTTGCCTATTTCTTCGTTTAGCCAGCGACCAATAATAGCGTGTTCACTGCTTATTTTAATACGTAGCCCACTAATAGGGTCGCGAATAAATTGATATTCCATAGGGTTTGCCTGTAAATCTTTAATTGCGTAATTATATACGTAAACGCCCGTAAACCACAGGACATATAAAGTAAAATAGCGCCACATGGGCGCTATTTTACTCAACTTTAAAACCGTTAACTTCGCGATCTATAACGCGCTGCGTCAATGATCGACCATAAGTAAATAATAGGCACAAGTACAAAGCCTACAAGCACATAAATTAGTGCGTAACTTATTATAATAGCGAGTGCAAAAAATATAGCCGCTAAAATACGCCCTTGCACTAACTGCCCTAAACCAGGAAAAAATATATTACATAATGCTGCAATTACGTTACCGCCAGAACCTTGATCTGCCATACTAACCTCTGTATTTATTTGATTTTATAATTATTTACCTACACACTCTATGCCAATTTATTAAAGCTTACAAATCAAATAGTTAAATTAGTCTAGATTTAGAGAGTTGGTAGATTTTGCTAAAATTAGGTCAAATTAGCAATTATTGTTATCCGTTTACACTTTTTTATTCGCTTAATTAATTAGCAAGTTACTCGTTTTGAACACTATTTTATAAATAGCTGTTTATAAAAACAGTATTTTATTTAGCCTAACAAAAACACCTGTTATACTGCCCACAATATTGATTAAAAAGGCGTAACGATGGACGTTTCACAATTACTCGATGGCTTAAATGACAAACAACGCGATGCCGTTGCAGCCCCACTACAAAACATGCTGGTATTAGCAGGTGCTGGGTCTGGTAAAACACGAGTGTTAGTTCATCGTATTGCGTGGCTTATGCAAGTTGAGCAAGCCTCCGCTTACAGTATTTTTGCAGTTACATTTACTAATAAAGCCGCTAAAGAAATGCGTGGCCGCGTTGAAGAAACACTAAAAGCGCCTGTAGGTGGTATGTGGATTGGTACTTTCCATGGTTTATCGCATCGTATTTTACGTGCTCATCACCGTGAAGCTAATTTACCAGAAGCCTTTCAAATTTTAGACTCTGACGATCAGCTTCGGATGATCAAGCGCTTATTAAAATCGATGAATATTGATGATAAAAAATGGCCCGCTAAGCAATTTGGCTGGTACATAAGCGCCAAAAAAGATGAAGCACTTCGCCCTAAAGATATTCAAGCATACGATATTAATGAGCAAATGATGCTGCGTGTTTATGCCGCCTATCAAGAGGCCTGTGATAGAGCGGGCCTAGTTGATTTTGCTGAAATATTACTACGCAGCTACGAAGTGTTAAAAAATAACCCTACGTTACTGCGTCATTATCAGCAACGCTTTGCGCATATGCTCGTAGACGAGTTCCAAGATACAAATACCATTCAATATGCTTGGTTAAAATTACTTGCTGGCGATACTAACAGCATTATGATTGTAGGCGACGATGACCAAAGCATTTATGGTTGGCGTGGTGCTAAAATCGAAAACATTAAACGTTTTTTAACTGACTTTAGCGCAGAAACCATTCGTCTTGAACAAAACTACCGCTCAACAGCGACTATTTTGAAAGCGTCTAACGCATTAATTCAAAATAACTCAGAACGTATGGGTAAAAGCTTGTGGACCGACGGTAACGACGGCGAGCCAATCTCTATTTATGCAGCATTTAATGAGTTAGACGAAGCACGCTTTGTAAGTAGCAAACTACGAAGCTGGTTAAATGCAGGTAATGCCCTACAAGATGCCGCAATTTTATACCGTAGTAACGCGCAATCTCGTGTACTTGAGGAGGCCATGCTGCAAGAAGGCTTAAAATACCGTATTTATGGTGGTATGCGATTCTTCGAACGACAAGAAATTAAAGATGCGCTTTCGTATTTACGCCTAGTAGGTAATCGTCAAGACGATGCCGCGTTTGAGCGTGTAATTAATACGCCAGCACGCGGTATTGGTGATAAAACATTGAGCCATATACGAGATTGTGCACGAGCAGAATCGTTACCGCTTTGGTATGCCGCAAAAGCAATTGTAGAACAACAGCACTTATCTGGTCGTGCCTCTGGTGCAGTAAGTAAGTTTGTAGAACTAGTCGAACAAATAGAAGATAAAATTAGCGATCTAACTTTGCATGAGCAAGCCAAGTACACAATTCAAACCTCAGGCTTGATGGCAATGTACCAAGCTGAAAAAGGTGAAAAAGGCCGTGCTCGCGTAGAAAACTTAGAAGAGCTAATTAGCGCATGTGACCAGTACGAACTTCCTGAAGACGAAGAATACAGCTCGCCTTTACAAGGCTTTTTAGCACATACGTCACTTGAGTCAGGTGAAGGACAAGCAGAAGAGCACGAAGACGCCGTTCAAATGATGACACTTCACTCAGCTAAAGGCTTAGAGTTTCCGTTAGTGTTTATGGTGGGCGTAGAAGAAGGCATGTTCCCTTCTCAGCAAAGTAACGAAGAGTCTGGTCGTTTGGAAGAAGAGCGCCGCCTTTGTTATGTAGGCATGACACGAGCAATGGATAAGTTATACATTAGCCATGCTGAGAGTCGCCGTTTATACGGGCAAGAAAAATACCATAGCCCATCACGCTTTTTACGCGAAATACCTGAGGACTGCGTTGAAGAAATTCGTATTAAAACACAGGTTTCTCGCCCGCCTGCCGCCGGGCGTTTTAGCGCATCAGTTAGCCATGCCGCATTTGAAGACAGTGGCTTTAACTTAGGGCAACGAGTTTTGCATGCTAAGTTTGGTGTTGGTACCGTACTTAATTACGAAGGCAGTGGCGCGCAATCTCGCGTACAAGTTAACTTTGACGACCTTGGCAGTAAATGGTTAGTAACGGCCTATGCACGATTACAAGCTGTATAAAGCTCACCTAAATGAGTTAGAACAACAACTAGCTGGCGCGTATCATCGTCAGCTAGTGTTGATTACGGGCAGCCCTGCTTGGTGTTATGAATTACTTAACTCATTAATAGATGAAAACAATACACTTGTTGTATCAAAGCAGTGCGCGATTAAAAATTCGTACTGGCCTACTCGCACTCACCAAATTTTAGGGCAAGAATTTGCTCATGCTGTTTACGATGGTTTTAGTGGTTTACACCCTGATAAACTTGCAGCACTTACCGGCACCGTTAAAGCAGGCGGTATACTGTTTTTATTACTGCCCGAATTAAATGATTTAGCCTCTTGGCAAGACCCCTCATTAAGTACAGTGCAATCACACGGTCAGAGTATTGAATACAGTTTATTTAATCAACGTTTCGCGGCTATTATTAAGCAATTACCCGCTTTTCATTTTAGTGAAAAAAATGGCTGTATTAGTAATCTCGTCAGCTCTGTTACGCATAATAAAATTGATTATGTACCACAGCAAAACTGCGTTGAACAAATAGTAAAAATAGCTAATGGTCGTGCCAACAGGCCTTTACTCATTAATGCTGATAGAGGTAGAGGCAAATCGGCAGCACTTGGCTTAGCTGCCGCAAAATTGACTGATAAAAAAGTAATTATTTGCAGCACTCAGTTTAAAGCGACCCATAGTAGCTTTAAACATTTAGCCAACGAGTTAGACCTACAATACAACGCTCAACATAAACAGCTCGCCAACTTGCACTACGTTGCACCTGACGCGTTATTAAATGCATTACCTGAGTGCGATTTATTACTCATTGATGAAGCTGCCGCGATCCCTGTACCGTTATTGCTAAAAATGCTAGCTCATTACCCTCGTATAGTCTTTGCAAGTACACTGGTTGGGTATGAGGGCAATGGTAGGGGTTATACCATTCGCTTTAGTAACTATATAAAAGCGCACTATAAAGCCTCTAAAGTTGTAACGCTTGATGAGCCACTGCGTTTTGCTAAACACGATCCCCTCGAGAAGCACATTCGCACCTTGCTTGCACTCGATGCACAATATAAAGAGTTAAGTAGTGAGCAATTAGAGCAGCCAGTTCACAGCGAAATAACTCAGCAATCCCTTGTAAACAATGAGCCTTTACTGCAACAAGTTATTGCCCTGCTTGCATTGGCTCACTATCAAAGTAGTGTAAACGATTTACGCCAACTACTAGACGCACCATCGCAACGAATATTCATCAGCAAAATTAACAATCGATTAGTTGGTGTATGTTTAATCGCAATAGAAGGTGGTTTAAGTGAAGAACTTGCTCTACAGGTTATAAGCGGAGAGCGCCGCCCACAGGGTCATTTAATGGCTCAAACCCTCTCACAACTTAGTTTTAATAATGACTACTTAACACAGTTGAGCGCTCGCGTTGTACGAATAGCGATTGATCCGAGTTCTCACAATATGGGTTTTGGTAAAAAGCTACTTAGCTATTGCGAGTCGCAAGTAAAAAGCCAATGTAGTTGGTTTGGTGCAAGCTTTGGCGCAACAGCGCAGCTACTTAACTTTTGGCAAAAACAAGGGTTTGATACCGTAAAACTGGGTTATCAACGCGATAAAAGCACAGCTGAACATTCAGCGCTTGTGGTTAAATGCTTAAGCAATAAAAGTGCAATTATCCAACCTTTGAAAAAGCAGTTTAAAAACGACTTTTTTTATGCTCTTTTAACACATTTTAAAACACTAGATTGGCAACTTATAAGTATTTTAATTGAAGGATTTAGCGATGAGTTAGTAAGCCCCGAGACTCGCGAACGATTAGCCTTACTCGTAAACAGTAACTTCACTCAATTTAATATCTCTGCGACTCTCTGGCAGGTAGTGAATCAGTCTCCTTCTTGTATGTCTCAATTAACAGAGTCTGATAAACAACTTTTAATAAAGTTAGTGCTGCAAAATGAATGTAATGAAAAAGTGATTCAACACTTAGGTTTATTAGGAAAAAAGCAGCTTGAGAATCAATTTAAACGTGCCATAAAAAACCTCACTAGTGCCATCTAATAACTCCTAGTTACCTATCTCTATTAAATCTTATCCATCTTTAAGCTATTTATTTAATTTGTTCTATCCTTAAAGCATTAACAGGTAAATTAAGATAAAGGCATGGAATTAATAAACTTTAAAGTGGGCTGCAAAACAATTTCACTTAAAATACTCGATATTTTATTAACAGAGCGCTTTGACAATAATCTAACAACTTTACCCAACAATAATAAAAGCTTTATTGGTGTTAAAGATTATATGGATATACCAACGCCTGTGTTTGATTTAGGTATTATTTTAAATAATATCTCAACCGAACAAAGTAATGCGCATGTACTAAAACAACTAAGAACATGGCAAGAAAAACTATTAAACTGGTTCAATACCCTTCAAAGTAACTTGCTAAATAGCTCGGCTTCTATTTCAAGCAATGATGCAGAACTACAAGATTTTGTTCTGTTTTACAAAGAGTTCAACACCGATAATGAAGACTTAAAACTAACAATGTCTCGACTTAACGAACCTTTCCAATCATTGCTAGAAACGGTAAAAGAAGCTATATCAGCTCATAATCAAAGCGATTATAAACAAGTATCAGCTCTGCTCGAAAAAATTAAGCGTAGTAACCTAATTCAGCTAGAGCGTTTATTCGAATCAGCTAAAGAGCAAATAACCTTAGACTATAAACCTATTATTGTTTTTACCACTAAAGACGGCTTAAACCCACACGTAGGGTTATTGGTAGATAAAGTCGAAGATAATATCGACTATAAAAAAGAAGACATTAAACCACTAGATAAGCTCACTGAGGTTGGTTTTGATCTAGACCCACAAACTAAAAATATGATGCGAGGATTAATCAAGCTTACACAAAAGCACAGTGTATTAATTGATCCAAGCGTAATATTTAAACCAACACAACTAGAAGAATCTGAAAGTGAAGAAACTCAAGCTTACGGACTATTTTAAATAGTCGTTAGATTTGGTTATAAACTTTAGTACTGAAGTAAGGAGCTATTCTACTCGACTTGTACATTTAGATAAATTGGAGAGAAATCGAGTGCGTAATGTTAGTTACTCATATTTCACTTTTCTGCAAACGTAAAAAAGCCCGAATCGTTAGATCCGGGCTCGCTACAATGTGAAGTCGGTGCGCTACGCAGTAGAATGTCATAGTGCCCACAGCAGTAGAAAGTCACGTAGCAAATGCTAATTTATTGGCCGAATGGGGTATTGAGGGTTTTTGTTGTGATTCTAGCGTCGGGAGTCGCTACGCTCGACCTACATGCTAGGTGTTGACGAGTGTACATTAATTGCACGTATTTCACTTTTCTGCAGACGTAAAAAAGCCCGAATCGTTAGATTCGG
>NZ_WTKW01000153.1:0-9604 GCF_011378745.1 Pseudoalteromonas sp. Z1A6 | reverse complement strand
TAACAATTCACTCGGAATAGGCTCGTTACAATCTCTAAAATAATTTTGTAGTTGCTGCCAAAAATCAAAGAGCTCTTTTTTATATTTAATGCCATGCTTAGCTTTTATTTCAGAAGTGTCATTTTCCACTAAATAATGAACATGCAGCTTGGTAACGTTTTTAGGTAAAGTATATTGAATCTCGCCATAATGCTCTGGCGCTCCACCTATAAAAACAAGCTCAAAGTTATAATGAGGTAACCCTTCAATTATTTGATGAACCCAGCTAGATACACCACCACGTATGTAAGGGTAGGTACCTTCCAAAAGCAGTAAAATGTCTGCATTTTTATTACTCATGCCAATACTCCTGCAAATGACGTAATTCACTGCCTTTAGGTTGTTCTGGGAGTTCTTTTAAGTAGCGTTTACAGTCGTCAAACTTGTTCATACAAAAGGCAACTTCGGCTTTATAAGGGAGAACATGACGCCTTGCCATACCAAATTCGGTTGCTTTAAGTAAGTACTCATGGGCTATTTCGTATTTGTCTAAGGCTAAAGATATACGGCCTAAAAATATAAAGGTTGCAGGTGTTTTTACGTGCTCAATACTTTGCTGTGCAAGTGTTTCGGCTTTTTCTAAAACGTATTTTCGCAGTGCACCTTGGGCTAAACCTAAGTAGCTAAGTTCCCAATAAAGTTCGGCTAGTTGTTTTTGTAAATGACTCAATTTAGGCTGCTTAGTCGTAACGGCTATTTCTTGCTGATATAAACTGATTTTTTCGTTGAGTTTGGTTTCTTTACCATCAAGGGTTGAGTAGGCGAGTAGGCGAATATCATCTTCTAAATCTTTAAGTGCTAGCTTTAAAATAGGAATAGCTTGTGAGTCACTCATGTGACGAGCTGCCATTACAGCACTTAAACGTTTATTTGGTTCACTCGCGTGCTTTAAAATTGCTTTAAGCCCGCCCATAGAATAGGTTGGATTTGCTGATATAGCTCTGGCTTCAAAAGGAAGCTCAGGTATTTTATGCTCTTCAATTTCTATATCATCGTTTTTTAGAGGTTTACACAGAGCAAACGTAAGCGCTACTACAACACCTATAATTCCAAGTACTGGTAATGTAAACAATAATAAAAACATGAGCAAAAAAGAGCTATAAGGAGTCGTTTTGTATTTTTTAGGTATAAACACATAACTAACAATAGCAAAAAGGATGCTAGCAATAGCATGCAATAGTATAGCTAAAAACCAATTAGGTGTTTCCAGTACTTCTATTAGTGCAAAGTACTGACAAATACACCCTAAAATAGCCGCTATAATAATTATAATCATGAAAGTGAAACCAATCTCTTTATATCATCTGAGCTTATTGGTAGTGCAAGTTGTTGCTCAATAACAATATCAAGCTCAGCTAAAGTGCTACCAGTGCGCTCTTTACACCACGTGTTCATTCGGGCAATAAAGCCTGCTTTTTCAAGTTCATCAGCTAATGGCATTAATAGCAGTAATACCTGATTTTGATTATCATACAAATAAATGTCTAAACCACGGCGTGCTTCACTTAAATAACTCATAAGTTGAGTCGATTTATCAGTAATATTATTGGCTTTTATTTTTAGCAGCTGCGATGGAATGTTGTATCGTTTTGCTTCTTTATTCGCGCGTTTAACTTGGCGAATAAAGTATGGAGACTCTTCATACGTCATTACTGGGTTTGTTATTTCATGGCGCAGCAGGTCGCCAATATGCCCAGCCATAACAGCAAGTAGTGTAAGAGTGGTATTTTTAAGTGCAAAAAATTGTACTCTTTCAACTAAAATAACGCCGTAAATTGTATTATTTACGTCGATAAGTGGGATTGCCATATGGTATTTACTTATACCTAATGCAGTTTTTGCGTCTTTTACTGATACTAATTCTTTTTCTTCAATCATCGCTAATATAAGAGGATCATTTTCAGCTATTTGACCCATTTGGCTAATAGAGGCAAGTGGTGGCTCTAAAACAGTGTCGTTTTCAACTTTATATAATCCCGCTCTTTCTAATAAGCCATATTCAACGAATAGGTCGATTATTTTTTGCGCTGCGCTATCAAGCCTTCTTTCTTTTAATAGCCCGATAGAGGTTCTTACTGCTTGTAGCGATTCACGCAAACTTAACGTGTGGCCAGCAAGCATTTGCTCTATTCTATCGTGAGATGAATTAATTAAGTGATACTGACGAGTAAATGTTTCAAGGCGATCGGTTACGTACTCAAGCTGAATACTTTGTTGTTGATTAGTACGTTCCCACACATCCCTAAATTCGCCAGTGATCATAATTACAATAATGTAGCCAATCATGGCGTTAATATTGAAGTCGCTTTGTGGTGATAAAATATTTGCTTGAAGTAAACAAAGTTGACCAACAAGCAAACATAAAATACTAATAAAGCCTTTTGAAAAGCCATAACGTAGAGAAACTAAAAGTGGGCCAAGTACAGGCCACGAAAACCCTCCCTCAGTCCAAAATGGGTCCTCTGCGTTAAATAATACAGGCAGCCCTAAAGCAAGCGCGGTAAATATAAATACCTCAGCCCATATTTGTAGCTCAGGAACGTCTCTTGGTCTAAGGAAATGTGTTTTCACTCACTAACCTCTATATAAGAAATTAAATCGGCAATCACATCTTGTGCTGTTGCTGCAATGCTATCGCGACCCCAGCCACTTTTAGCAATAGTTCCCGTCCAAATTGGCGTTGTTTGCCCGTTAACTGTGAGTGATAAGGTCAGTGCTACAACAGGTTCTCCGTCAAGACCGGCTTTATAGCGCCACTCTTCAATGCTACCTGTTAGTACATAGTCAGCTTGTTGAGTGCTTAACCATTGCATAGCATTGTCTAAACGGTATTGATCGTCCAGTGGTGGAAGCTCTTTAGTGTTTACGCGAGGAGCGCGTATAAGAGTTGGCAATTTATTTTGCTGCCAAATACTGGCCAAAATATCTTCAGCACGCTCACCAGCAAGCGGTGTTTGAGCATGATTAACAAGTGGCATTAATGCCACAATTTTTGAAGGGCTAAGCTCTACATCATCAGCAACTCTGCTGGTGGTACATGCTGATAATAGTAATACCAAACACGGTATAATTAAACGAAACATACTCTCTCCTAACATTAAAAATGTACGTAATAACCTAATTGTAATTGTGTATCTGAGTTACCCACTTTATTACTACTTTGGTAACCCAGCTGTAATTTAAATAAATCATCGCCCAGTACAGACCAACCAGCGCCACTTGAAACTGATACATCTACTGTATCGTTAAGTGTTTGATAGCCAGTACTTATATCAAATAACCATGAAGGGCTTGCGCCTAAATAAGGCGGCTCCAACGAACCTGTTGAAGCAAATGAGGTCCCTAGTGCAAAACGTCTAAATGGTTGAAGGTCAACTCTTAGCGGTCTTCTACTTGCATCTGTATTTATTAATGCATTAACACGTTCAAAGTCTTGCCACTGTGCACTAAAATAAGCGTTCCAAATTGGGCGGTCTTTTAAAATACTGTATTGGTAACGTGCATTATATTCTTGGCCATTTATTAGTGAGCTGCCATCGCTTCTTCGAGAAAAAGACATCGCTGCTGCTGATAGCTGTACATTTTGTCTACCATCAATATTGTAGTTAACATAGGCCGTGGCTTTATCTAGCTGAGCATAGCTAAGTAGCGCTTCTGATTGGCGGTTTTCAACATTATATTCAAGCTTTAAACCTACCTGAGTACGCGAATCCCATTGATAACGAGAGTCTAAGCTAAGACCTTGGCGACTAACTAAGCTGCCTTGGTGAGAATCTATTTTTGCATCAAAATACCAACGACCAAATGTCATCTTATCTTCTATCGCAAACAGTAATCCGTTGTTATCAAGATTTTGCTGATTACTTAAACTTAATTTCCATTGCCCATTAGCATAAGGAAAATAAACGTTTACATCGTACTGGCTACTGTTTAAACCAGCCACTGGCGATAGGTTTATTTCAAGTGCTCTAAAATAGGATGCGCGTGCATTTCTGAGTAAACTCAATTGCGATTCATTTGCCTCGCCAGTAAGTTCTTCGTACCAACGTTGCATGGTGGCATAGGGTTGTTTTAAATAGAGTAGGGCGTTTAGCTCATCTAATTTGCTTAGTGAACCTTCAGCTATAAGCTGTTTCGCTTTATTAAACTCGCCGTTGGTCATATAAAGCTGTAGTTTTTGCCAAGGTTCTAACTTTTGTGCAGCTCGACGTGCTAACCACCAGTTTGCTTGAGGCTCACCAATAGTGTCGGGCGCGAGCTCATCCATGGAGTTTAATTGCATTAAATGAGGAACAGCCATTGCACCTGCCCAGCGGTACATTAGGCCTCTGTATGCGTATTTATCTTTAGGTAAATGCTGTAATAAATAGTGATTTAGCTCGGCAGCATTCGCATAATAACCAAGCTGCTTCATTACATCGGCTAAGTTAACCAGTGTTGTTAAGTCACTTGGATCTGCAACAGCTAGTTTTCGTAAATAAAAGTAAGCACTGTTATATGATTTTTCATAAATAGATAGGCTAGCTAATAATTGCGTCCACGCGTAGGTAGGATCGCTGTCCGAATAGCGAGTTAAAATACGGCTGATCATTATAGTGTCGTGCATTTGTAGCGCTAACCAACCTTGTGCGAGTACAACATCGGGGTCGTATTCACTTAATTTAGCGGCGCGGTTTAGAGTTGTATAAGCCGAATTTAAATCACTTTGATTTTGATACCAATTTGAAAGAATAACCCAAGCAGGGTAGAGAGCTTTATTATAACGTTGTTTATCAAGCTCTGTGTGAATACGGGCAACCGATTTAGCATCGTTTACTTGCGTGCTTAATAATGCAATTTGTATCAGTTGGCGGTCTGTAAGTGACTCATTTTCCCATAGATAATCGAGAAGCTCTTGAGGCCGTCCTTCAAAGCGCAGCTGTTGGTAATAAAGCGTGTCGCCAACACTTAGTGTGCTGATTGCTTTTAGTTGCTCAAAAGCATAAAGCTCATCTTTTTTATCTTGAACACGCATTGCCATATCTACTCGTGCAGTCCAAAATTCTCCATTAGTACTTTGTTGCTTGTTTTTTAAAATAGACAATGCTGTTTTAAAGTCATCCTCAAGCCAAAATGCACGAGCTATCCAAAGTAAGTCTTCTTCATTTTTAGGCCCTTTATATTTAGGCCATAAAGCTCTTAGTGCTTTTAAATTTCCGGAATCGTGAAGTACTTTCGCTTTCCAATATTGCGATAATGCACTCTTACCATTTATTTGTTCAAAACGGTCAATATTACTGAGTTCTTGTTTTGTGTTGCCTATAAATTCGTTTGTTTGCATCCACTTAGCAAAGCCATTGCCTTTTAATTGTCGGTTTTGTGCTTTGTATTCATATATATCGTTGGCGTCTTGGTATAAATATAATGCCGCAGCGTCATTAACACTGTCAGTAAGCATCGCTGGGGTTACAGCTCTGTTCGACATTAGCCATTTAAACTCTTTAAGCGCTTCTTTAGGCTTGTTCTGCCAGCGCTTTATTTTCCAATTTAGTAAGCGTAGCTCTTTGTCATTTGGAGTTTGTAGTAATAGCTTGGCGAGTAATTGCTCAGCCCCTTTTGCATTCCCATTTGCTAAACGCAGGTGCATGGCTTTTGTTAAGTACTCGGTGTTATTTGGATCGCTCTTTAATAAGCTTTCAATGGCTTGAGCTGAATCTTCTGTATTGCCAGCTAAGTTAGCTAAATAAAGGGTGCGTTTAACATTAGCTTGGTCGCCATAAGTTTTCCACCAGGCGTAAGCTTGTATCGGATTATTTGCGCCAAGTGCAGTCTCAATCGCTTTAGCTGCAATGTCAGCATTTATATTTGTTTTATAAATAGCGAGAGCTTTGGCTGGTTCGCCAGCGCTCAACCAGTAATCAGCTGCAAGTAGTGGTTGTTTATTTTTTTGATAGTACAGAGCAACTTTTGCGTTTAACCCAACTGCTTTTGCAATAGTTAGTATTTGTTCGTCCCAATGCTTATGGACACCTATTTTTAAAGATAGATCTTCAAAGCGATCGTCAACTTTAGCCCCGCTTGCTAGCCATAATGAGTAAAGCAGCTTTATTTCTAGAGTTGCTTTGCGCTCACCTCTTGGTAGTTTTTCAAGTTCGTTAGTGGCTTGTGAATACTCACTAAGCCCTATATGTAGTTCAACCAATTTTGCGCGTAGCTTTTCGTTGTTAGGCTCAGTGTTGAGCGCTGCATTAAGGTACGATTTTTCAAAGGTATAATCTTGTGAAAGTTCATCATCTTCAAAAAATAAGGTGTGAGGAAATAATGCATAAAGTGCAAAACAACTTACAGCTAATATTGCTAATATTGTCTTTACAGAAATTAACTGAGGGCGCTTTTTAGCATTCATTATCGAGCGACTCCATTGCAGTTAAGATAACCATAAAATTGACCCTTTGGAAGATTAAAGTGCGTCACATTAGCGCGTGTAATACCTTTAAAGTGCTCTCCTAAGCTAGATACAAATTCGCAAGAACGTGCATTAATTAAATCAAGCGAAGCAGGCACCCACGCTTTAAAGCTAACAGGTCCGTTAACTTGCCAGTTATCAATAACAACATTTGCAGACGCTAAATAAGGTTTTTTACTATTTTGACTGTGATCAAAGCTAAGACGAGCTACGTTATTAATAATGTGTATATAGTCACCTTTTTCAGTAACGCCTGACACACCTTCACTTTGGGCAATGTTAGGCATATCAAAATCAGTAGGAATTCGTAAAGTACGAATGTATTTTGAGCTAAATAACCATTCATTATTACTGTTTTTTGCTAGCGCAGAAAAGTAAAAGTCTTTTGCTACTTTTGCGTAATGGCTCAAATGTACCGGTGTATTTGGCCTAGCTAAAACATAATCTATATTGTGTTTTAGTGCGTCTAGTCCCGCAGGGATTTCACCTGAGTAAAAATGAAAATAAATAGTGTAGGGTTTTAATCTATATGGTTTTTCTGTTATTTCAAATGTTTCGGTTAAGCGTCTAAAACCATAATAAGGCCCGTGCCATAAGTTTGTATATACGTTTTCATTTAATATGGGGGCATAAATTTGATACAGCAAATCGTGCTCTGGTCTACCTATTGGTGAAACATGCGTAAGGCTTGGGTTATCGGCATTTACATCTGTATTACCACCGTTGACGTTTAATACGCCAGCATCGCGAGCCAATTCAAGCGCTTTAGGGCCGGGAGTTGCATCGCCTGACCATAACATCATCACTGTTTTTTTGTTTTTTGGTGTCAGGTTTTCATCAATATACTTTATTGAATCGGTGATTTCTTTTTTTAAGCTTATTTTGTCGTAGCCAGGTACATCAAGATGAAAACCATAATCTACTTCATCTTTATCTACTATTCTAAGGCCAGATAACGCAGTCCAAAAATAAGGGTGGCTATAAGTATGCGAAGCAATTTCTACATAAGGCAAATTAAAAATACTGCGCGCTATACCTTCAAGTTTGGCACTTTGTTTTGAATGTAAGCCACTTTTTTCAATATCAGCTTGAATAACCGATGAGGTCAAAGGCAGTTTATAGCGCTTAATTATTTCATCGCGAATCACTTCTGCAGAATATGGTTTACCTGCATAATGTGCCGGGCTTGTGAAGCCATCGCCATCTATATGCAGCGTTAGCATGCGCCTACCGCTTTCAGTTGTCGTATCAGGCACTAGAATCGGAGGTAGTCCCATTGCTTTGGTGAGTAGTGTACGTGGGTCAATAACCCATTTACTCCCTTCCATTGGCAAGGTATCTATAAGCCAAGGTGCAACAACAACCGCGCCATATTTTGTTTTAGTACTCTGCACTATTATAGTTCCATCAGCCGCTTTTATATTGATAAGCGGGGTGGCATCAGTTGCTAATTTCAGTAAGTAGGGCTTAATTATCGCAGGCGATGTTGTCGCTTCGCCTTTTAGCCATGTAGTAAAATGATTAAGTTCATAAGGGGCTGGAGGCAATACGCTAAGCGCTTCAATACCAAGGTTAAGTAATAGTTTAGTTGATTGCGGTAGCTCACCCATAATTAGCTCAGGTACAACGCCTAAGTTACTTTCCAACCAATTAGTAATAGTTGGGGTGTAAAAAGCATCGCTGTTTGTCCATGAAATAATACCAGCATGTAAACTTGGATCTACTAATGGCAAATCTCGTTTAGCTACATCAACATAATCAGGAATATATCCCAAATACTCAATCATGGTCGCAAGCTTTAAATGTACGGTAGTGTAAATGAGTGGTCTTACATTACTGTTGAACGGAATTAGGATGCGTCTTGGTACTGGCGATATGGTTGATGTACCCCATGTTTGTAAGTGCCCATCTGTTACCCAAGGAGTAAAGCCAGCTTGTTTTATTTTTTGCGCCATAGCAAGGCGGTTATCAGGCTGCGCATAATCAATAACTTGTACTTTAAAACCTAAGTTTTGTGCTGTTTTTAATTGTGCGCTTAGCCAAGCTTGATCGTTCTCTGTGGTTAATTTGTAGCTATTATTAGTTGGGTTGTAATGACTATATAAACCTTCAGCAACTAAATCATTGGCTAAACCAGTAAGTTTAGGTAATAACTCAAAGCCTCGATTAAGAATAAGATGCTTATTAAACGTACCAGAGAGGTTTTTTATAATCGCGACTAAGCCATCTTGTTGATCTGATTTACTGTGTTTGTCATCTAAAAGTTGATAGCTGTCTAGCGTATCTAAAAATAAACCACTGAAACCACGCGCTTTTAAAGAAGCTGCGCTGTCTTGCATTTGTTGTTGCCAATCCGTAGATGTTAAATCTGCAATGTGGCTGTTCCAATTAGGATTAACTGAAAGTGAAGAATCACTTTTATTGAACGATTCACCCACACTTAAATAAGCGTAAACGGCAATGTTTCGTTTTTTAAACCAATTAAGCTCGTGCTCGGTAACGAGTTCAGGCTGGACGACAACGCGAGAATAAAAAGTCATTTCGGCTAATGGCATCGGCGCTGAGTAGTAAAAAGCGATACTATTATTTACAGGTGCTGAGAATGCATGAGCAGACACTAAAAGTGCAAGGTATAAAATATATTTCATTAATAATTCATTTTTATTAGATTATAACTGTGGCTCAAAGTGATGCGTTCCGATTTTCTAGTTGTTTGGTATTAGTAATATAGGGTTATTATATGTTAATGGAAGTTTAATATCTATATGTTCATTATTTATATGAACCTAAAATTAATACTAACATGAGTCGTGCGTTAACTCATTACATAGCTGGTGATTAATCGTCTTAGTACGTTATAAAATTAAGTTTAGATCAATGCAGCTGCTAGAACTTTAAATCTCTAGTGAAAGAGTGGCAAATTATATATTAATTAATACGAAGGTCTCAGTGTTTTTAGTGTCCAAATACCTTCCTTGTGACTATAATATCAGCTAATTGAGCATGGTATGAGTTTACTCCCACCAATTTTTTTTATTTACTATGCTTTTAAACCCAATAAAACAATGTAAACAGCCGTAATTTAATTTTTGGCTATTGTCGCTATATATGCATTTATAT
>NZ_WTKW01000152.1:0-9775 GCF_011378745.1 Pseudoalteromonas sp. Z1A6 | reverse complement strand
TTTTATTCCTAAAATATATTTTTTAAAGCTCCCTTTATTTATACGAGCTCTAACTCTACTTCTATAACCGTTAAAGTCACCCAAAATTAAAAACACGACTCCAAGTACTACTGCGTAAAATAAAGCACCAATAAGTAAAGGATTTTGCTTAAAAATACTGATTATTTTATCTAAGTAGCGAACGTTGAAGGTCATCGCTAAAAGAAAAATATATAACGTTGATATCATCGCTAACAATGTTGCCGCATTAATGGCTGTATTTTTATTTCTTGAATCTAACTTTTTTATCCACTGAGCGCATACAAAATGTACTGCACAAATAAATGTTCTCATTTTCAATCCTTGAATAACGTTTAACTTGTTAACCTCTAAATACAATATTATATTTAGAGGTTAAATTACAAACCTTGTTACACAATAGCTATTAAAAAATGTGCTTTTCGTGGCACACTAGCATTGTGTATATATTAATAGTTTAAGTTATGCGTCAGCTAAAAGAAGATACAGTTAAAAGTAACCTTATTGAGTCGCAGCAAAGTGCATACGGCCCCGTATGCGTGTATCAAAATAAAGAATACCGTTGGTTAACGCTTGCACAAAAAACTGATAAAGACATAACAATTCAAGGCGTTATGAATCTTACACACCCTGAGCAAGTAATTGTGCCTGTAAACCAGTGTATGATGTTATTTTTACTTAAACCGGTAGATACACTAAAAATATTAAATTTAGGCTTAGGCACGGCAGGGTTTGAGCGAATTATGTACCACTTACAAAATAATACACCTCCTCACATAAAAACTATAAATACATTTAACACAGTAGAAATAAACCCAAGCATTGCCTTAATTGCTGCCCAGCACTTTAAGTTACCAATTAAGCACCGCACCTATTTACAATGCGCCGAGCAATATATTACACAATGTTCTGATCTCTTTAACGTAATCACTATCGATATTTTTAGTGGTGAATATCACCAGCCTTTTTTAACAAGCGATAGCTTTTGGCAAAACATAAATCGCTGCAGTGAGCAAAATACACAAGTAATCATTAACTTAAACCCACAAACAGGCCAAGAGCTGCAAATGCTTTTAGTACTTTTAAGGCAACATTTTAAGTGCTTAGCGATAATAGAGTTTAACGAATACAAAAATATAGTGATCATACTAAGCCAGCATACATTAATGCACATAAACGTTGATGAAATACAAAACTCACCTGTGTTTATGAATTTTGCACCTGACCTTTATAAAAATATTAACAGTATTTATCACATAGAATAAAACGTGTTACCTGCCAGGTTCATGCTTTTCATAACAAGGCAGGCTTGTTTCTAACTGCTCCCAGTTAGCCTTGGACGTAACAAAATTATGCGATAACACTTGCTCTGTTATATCGCTATCTATTATTCCTAAACGAATTCGTATTCTACTTTTATCATCGCTGTTGCTGCTATAAACAGGCGAGCCACAGCATTTACAAAAGTAGCGCTTACGCCCTGGTTTAAAACTAAATTCACTAAGTAGTGCTTGCCCTTTAGTTACTTTAAAGTCTTCAGTATTTACAAATCCATTGGTTGCAAATGCTGTCCCGCTGTTTTTTCTACACAGTGAACAATGGCAATGAATAATGCTGGTTATACTTCCCGTCACTTCAACACTGACCTCACCGCACAAACACGATCCCGTATACATATAACATTCTCACTATTAATTATTATTTTAGATTCAGCAAAAAATTACGGTATGAGTTTACTTGAGCCTGTTGACCTCTCAGGATTAAAATTTAGTGCTTTAAGGTTTTATAATTTATACATGAGTAAAAAAATCCCGGTAATCATACGCTTTAAAGGGTGATATTTAAACGTAGGATTATATCAATAATGCTCTACCATATTCATAATTAATGCCATACAAGCCTGCATTTAAAAATACTTAAATGGTATGATACCCATCATTATTTGCCATTTAAGTTTTTAAAATGTATCGATTATTTGAAAAAATGACAAAAGCATTTCCTGAGGACCAACCTACTCAGCCGCCTTCTACTTTATTTGCTTTTTGTCGCCACTACACCAAAGGAATGGAACTGTCACTGTTGCTTATGTCAATTAGTGCCGCCATGCTCGCTATTTTAGAGGTTTCTTTATTTAGCTACATGGGACAGCTTGTTGATTGGTTAACAGCCTACACGCCTCAAACCTTGTTTGTAGAGCAAAAGTCAGAACTTATCAAAATGGCTGTTATGCTGTTAGTTGTGCTGCCCGTTGTTGTATTTTTTCACTCTGCTATTTTACACCAAGCCCTACTGGGTAATTACCCCATGTCGATTCGCTGGCTAGCGCATCGTTATTTATTGCGTCAAAGTGTTAGTTTTTATCAAAATGAATTTGCAGGAAGAATCGCCACCAAGGTATTGCAAACCTCGTTAGCTGTTCGCGAAACCGTTACTAAGTTACTCGATGTATTAATGTATATCGTGGTTTATTTTGGTTCTATGGTGTTTTTAGTTGCTGAAGCCGATTGGCGCTTAATGATCCCATTACTCGTTTGGTTAGCTTTATACATTTGCGTGCAGCTTTATTTTGTACCGCACCTTAAAAGAATTGCCAGCTCACAAGCCGATGCTCGCTCAGAAATGACTGGCCGCATTGTTGATAGTTACACAAATATTTCTACAATTAAGCTGTTTTCGTATACCCAACGTGAAGAGCAATACGCAAAACAAAGCATGGATGTATTTTTGCAGCCTGTTTACAAGCAAATGCGCTTAGTAACCAGCTTAAACTTTGTTATTCAAACTCTAAATTACCTATTAGTGTTCTCTGTTGCTGCCGTATCACTTTATTTATGGTCACTTAGCGCAATTAGCGCTGGTGCCATTGCGGTAGCCGTTAGCTTAGCACTTAGATTAAACGGCATGGCGCAGTGGATCATGTGGGAAATAAGCAGCTTGTTTGAAAATATCGGCACTGTAGCTGATGGCATGAAAACACTGTCAAACCCTATTGAAGTTGCCGATAAACCAAACGCAGATACGCTTAACGTAAGCCAAGGCGCCATTGAGTTTAACAACGTACACTTTAACTATGGTAAAGCAGCAAACGAAACTAGTCGAAGCCCTGTAATGAACGGTTTAAACTTAAATATTAAACCCGGTGAAAAAATTGGCTTAGTCGGTCGCTCTGGCGCAGGTAAATCAACGCTTGTTAACTTATTACTGCGTTTTTACGATACTGACTCAGGAACAATAAAAATTGATGGGCAAAACATCACAGATGTAAGCCAAGAAAGCCTACGCCGCTATATAGCCATGGTAACGCAAGACACTTCCCTGCTTCATCGCTCAGTAAAAGACAATATTTTATATGGTCGCCCCGATGCAACACAAGCTGAGATGATCAACGCCACCAAACAAGCTAAAGCACTTGAGTTTATAAACGACTTGGTAGATAGCAAAGGTAACAAAGGCTTTGATGCACAAGTGGGTGAACGCGGCGTTACGCTTTCGGGCGGTCAGCGCCAGCGTATTGCTATTGCACGAGTGCTACTTAAAAATGCACCCATACTTATACTCGACGAAGCCACCAGCGCACTCGACTCAGAAGTAGAAGCGGCAATTCAAGCAAGCCTTGATGATTTAATGACAGGCAAAACAGTAATTGCCATAGCGCATAGGCTCTCAACCATTGCACAAATGGACAGATTAATTGTACTTGATGACGGCGGCGTAGTGGAGCAAGGCACTCACGAAGAGTTAATAGCTAAAGGCGGCATTTACGCAGCCCTATGGACTCACCAAACGGGTGGGTTTATAGGAATGGATTAGCCATTAATATTACCCTACTGTAGGCGTGATTTTACATCGCGCTGCTCTTTAAACAAAAAAGCGAAGATGCCACTAGGCTCTTCGCTTTTTAGTTTATAGTTTATAAATACATTTTATAAATTATGCTATTAATCTTAGCCCTATCAATACCAGCATAACCACATTAGCAAGCACACCTATTAAAAAGAAATAACTACGTGGGCTTGGGTTTTTCTCAGTAGCAATCGCGTAGTACAGCACCATGTGAATTAAGCGCGCGATTAAGTAAACCCAAACACACATTGCAAAAATAGGGCTCTGTAAATTTATTACAAAGGCAAATAAAACAGTACCTATAAATAACGCACTGTTTTCAAGCGTATTATGAAACGTGCGATGCGCTCTAAATATAAAACTGTCGTGCGATAAATCATCGCTTATTTTACCTGGTACTGCATTAGGCTCTTTTGCTTTACTAAATGTAGCTACCGCCCATTGTACAAGTAACATGATTAAGTAAAGGTAAAAAGCCAAGTAGGCCGAAAGTGCAACTTCAGTCATTATTAAATCCCTTGTTGTGTTTTTAATTGGTATTGTAGAGCAAGTTTTAGGCCGCACTTAATCAATTGATAAATATAAACTTAATTTAGTAAAGTTATTTATAAATGTAAGTAATTCCATCGATTTATAAAAATTACCTAGTACATAATCTCTATCAGCCCAACGCGACTGATTTACGAAACCGCGATAAAGCAAATATAAAAAATACACTGCCGATAGCAAATAAAGCCAAAAAGTAAGGCCAAACTACATCCCAGCCTGCTCCTCTGTACAAAATAGCTTGAGCAAATTTCACAAAATGAGTAGTAGGTGCAAATAGCATAATATTTTGTACTATATCAGGCATACTTTCACGCGGTGTGACGCCTCCTGACAACATTTGTAATGGCAATAATATAAGGATCATCAATAAGCCTAATTGCGGCATAGTCCGCGCTTGAGTGCCTAATAATATACCCAATGATGTTGTAGCAAATAAATGAATTGCCGCACCCAACAAAAATAGCGCTGCTGATCCATGAATCGGTACTTGTAAAAAACCTTCAATCACAATAAAGAGTGAAAAAGTGGTCAGTAATAAAATGACCAAACCATTGGCCCAAATTTTAGCCATTACAATTTCAAACGGTGTTAATGGCATTACTAATAAATGCTCTAGCGTACCGTGTTCACGCTCACGTATTACTGCGGCTCCCGTTAAAATAATCGAAATCATGGTAATAACATTCATTAATTCCATTACACTACCAAACCACACACTGGTCATATTTGGATTAAACATTATATGCGCCGATTGCTTAATAGGTAGCGTGTATACCGCTCGATAACCTTTCACAAATTCATTTATTTCAGCACTGATAATTGTTTGAATATAATTATCACCAATAAATGATTGCGACATACGAGTGGCGTCTATATTCACTTGTAATGTGGGTTGCTTACCCGCAAGTACGTCACGCTCAAAGTGTGGCGGAATATTTAGCACGAAGGTATAGCTTCCGTTATCAAGTGAAGGATCCACTTCACTTAATGCAATAACGTCAGGCGTTTTAAAGTAAGGGTCGTAAAATGCATTAATTATACGCTTAGATAATTGTGATTGATCGTCGTCAACAACCGCTATAGGTGCATTATTTAATTCGATAGAAGTTGCCGAAGAGACTACATAAATTAATCCTGTAAAAGCAAAAAATACAAATAATAGCAGCACTTTATCGCGCCATAAGCTACGCAGTTCTTTAATACCTAAATTAAGAATATTCCCGCGATGTTGCATGGCTATTTATCCTGCTTTGGAAGTAAAAATACACTGGCTAGAGTCAGTACCGGTATAAAAGCAAGTAAAGGTAAAAGCTGCGCCGATAAATCAGAAAAGTTAAGTGCTTTATTAAATACACCACGACATGCTTCTAAAAAGTAGGTAGTTGGAAACAGTTTTCCGATTATTGCAGGAAAGCCCTCTAGCGATGAAACAGGGTCAATCAACCCGCAAAAGTTAACTGCAATCATCAATACAACCACAGTTGATGCTGCTAATGCCGATATTTGTGTCTTAGTAAAAGCCGAAATTAACAGCCCTACCCCCGTTGTTGCTGTTACATACAATAATGCAGCCACGCTCAACGCCCATAAACTTCCTTTTAGCGGAACACCAAACACTGTGACAGCAAGGGCAACTAAACCAAAAAAACTCACCATACTAACTAAAATGTAAGGCAGTTGTTTACCAATAATAAATTCGAGTCGCGTAACCGGTGTAACATATAAATTTGTAATCGAACCTAATTCTTTTTCACGTACAACACCCAGCGCCATTAATATCGCAGGGATAAACACTAATAAAAGTGGAATAACAGCAGGCACCATAGCCTCAATGCTTTTAAAGTCTTGATTATAACGATAACGTGATTCAATATTCGCAGGTACCAAATTGGGTATTACCCCATAAGTACGCAATGATAAATCAGTGAGGTAAGTGTAATACGAGCTCGTCATATAACCCGATATAGTTTCCGCCCTAAAAGGCATTGAACCATCAATCCAAACTACAATTTCTGGTTTTCGCTCGCGTTTCAATTGCTGACCAAAATTAGGCGGAATTTCAACTGCCACACTTAACTCGCCGCTGCGCATTCGTTTATCTAGCTCTGAAGGGCTTTTAATATCGGCTTTTTGTATGAAGTAACGCGATCCTGCAATATTTTGAATGTAATCTCGACTCTCAGGGGTTTGATCTTGATCCATCACCGCAAAGCTTAAATCTTCAACATCAAAGGTAATACCGTAACCCAAAATAAACATTAAAATAATTGAGCCCAACAACGCAAAGGTTAAACGGATAGGATCACGCCATAGCTCTAGCGTTTCGCGATGTGCGTAACCAAATAATCGTAATAAACTAAAAGCGGCATTCCCTTTCTTTTTATGAGTGGTCGATGTTGTAAGTAACTCATCTGATAATGTATCAGACTCGTCAACTGCTGAAATTGGCAAACTTGAAGCAGCAGATTCAAGTACCGCTTCTTCTAAGTAAGTAATAAAGGCATCTTCGAGAGTATCAGCACTACGCGCTTTACAAAGTGCAGCGGGTGTATCGCTGGCGAGTATTTTTCCTGCGTGCATTAACGATATTCTATCGCAGCGTGCGGCTTCATCCATAAAGTGGGTCGAAATAAAAATAGTAACGCCCTGATCCCGCGATAACTCAATAAGTAATTCCCAAAAGTCATCACGTGCAACAGGGTCTACGCCTGAGGTAGGTTCGTCAAGTATTAGCATTTCAGGGCTATGCACTACCGCAACTGCAAGTGATAAACGCTGGCGAATACCTAATGGTAAATCGACAGGAAAATCATCACGGTATTTTTTAAGGTTAAACCGTATAATTAATTCATTAACACGCGGCGCTATTTGCTCTGCAGGCAAATGAAATAAGCGCGCATGCAACACCATATTTTGCTCAACAGTTAACTCATTATAAAGTGAAAATGCTTGCGACATAAAGCCAACGCGTTTACGGGTTTCTATATTGTTAGCATCAACAACTTGACCAAATAACTTAGCTTCGCCACTAGATGCCGGTTGCAGGCCTGTTAGCATTTTCATGGTTGTGGTTTTGCCACAACCATTTGACCCCAAAAAGCCAAAAATTTCGCCTTGTTCAATACGCAAACTAACATTATTAACCGCCGTAAAATCGCCATATATTTTACTAAGCGCTGTAGCCTGAATAGCGGCTTCTGTTGTATTTAGGTTTTTCTGGCGAGGAGGAACTACAAGTACATGATGATCATGACGTTTTTCTTCAGGTAATAATGATATAAATGCTTCATCAAGGGATTTCTTCCCTGTTTGTGCTTTAATGTCTTCTGGGCTACCAGTACCTATAACTTTGCCATCGTCCATGGCTATTAGCCAATCAAAATCATCTGCCTCTTCCATGTAAGCGGTAGCAACGAGTACACTCAT
Organism: Pseudoalteromonas sp. Z1A6; assembly: GCF_011378745.1. Classification (NCBI taxonomy): domain Bacteria; kingdom Pseudomonadati; phylum Pseudomonadota; class Gammaproteobacteria; order Alteromonadales; family Pseudoalteromonadaceae; genus Pseudoalteromonas; species Pseudoalteromonas sp. Z1A6. The sequence goes on along the minus strand of NZ_WTKW01000152.1, from coordinate 1,939 downwards.
ATCAGTGTGCTGAGCGCGTATATGGTTAATCAATTGCCAAAATTGACGACGGGAAAGCGGATCGACCCCCGTTGTTGGCTCATCCAAAATTAATAACTCAGGGTCATGAATTAACGCACAGCACAAACCGAGTTTTTGTTTCATCCCGCCTGAGAGTTTTTCTGCAGGGCGATCGGCAAACTCAGTGAGTCCAGTGCTTTTTAATAAGTTTTTAATTCGATGCTGGCGCTCTTTTTTTTCTTGTCCAAAAAGACGGCCAAAAAAATCAATATTTTCAAAAACAGACAAGGTGGGATATAAGTTTTTGCCTAATCCTTGTGGCATATAAGCAATACGTGGCGAAGTTGAGGTACGAAAACGGCTACTACGCATATCGCCCCCTAACACTTCAATGTCACCTTTTTGAACGGCACGTGCTCCCGCAATAAGCGCGAGCAAACTCGACTTACCTACGCCATCTGGGCCTATAAAACCTACCATACTGCCTGCAGGTAACTCTAGGTTAATATTATCCAACGCTAAATTATTGCCATAGCAATGCGTAACCTGAGTCAGTTTTACTACACTAAAAGATTTTTTAGCTTTATTACTCTGCTTTTCGCTATTGTTTGCATCAGCCATTATTCAGGCACTCTAACCTGTAACTGCATAGGCCAATTTTGCACTGGTGCTAATAAAACATAAGCAAGCCCAGGCACGCCTGTTTTAACTTGTTCAATATGATCGTTTAATAACTTTGAGTCTAGCTTCACTTTTACTCTAAACATCAGTTTGTCACGCTCGTTACGCGTTTCTACTGACTTAGGCGTAAATTGTGCTTGCGCTGATACAAAAGTAACTTTGGCGGGTAACGTATATTGTGCTATTGCATCTATTACAATGCGTGCCTCAGAGCCTATTGTTACTTTGCCAGCTTGCGCTGTTGGCAAATAAATACTCATATACACATCGGTTAAATCAAGCAAAGAAAAAACCTTACCACCACTGCCAAGCACTTCACCGGGCTCTGCTAATCTATATAATATTCGGCCACTAATCGGCGCTTTAAGTGTGCTATCGGCAATATTGCTTTGTAATCGTTCAATACGCGCTTGTGCCGCATCTATTTCTGCATCCGACTGCACCACTTTTACATTTGCCGCTTTTAAAGCTGCTTGCGCTGTTGCTGAAGCTGTCCGCTTTTGATCAACCACTTCTTTAGAAATATGCCCCTGTTTAAGCAGTGTTACTGAGCGACGTAACTCGGTTTCTGCAAAAGTAAGTTCACTTTTATGTTGTTCTACAATTGCCAAAGCATATTTGCGTGACTCAGTAGCAACACGTAACCCTGCATTAGCCTCACGTAATTGTGCATTTAAATCGTCAGTATCAATAACCGCCAAGGTTTGACCGGCTTCGACCATATCGCCTTCTTGTGCTAAAACCTCAATTAAGCGACCCGGCAATTTTGTTGCAATATCGTACTCCGTCGCTTCAATACGACCATTTCCATAGGCTACGCTCTCTGGCAATTGCTCAGATAGCAGTGCAGATTGCTGAGTTTGCCAAACATACCAACCACCCCCACCCAATATAATCACAGCAGCGATTGTACTGATAGATTTGAGTGTCGATTTAATCGTCATGCGGTAAAACTCCATGTATATAAAAGTGGGTAAATATAGTTAGTATTGGCGTATTTAATAAGATTAGGCTAATACTGCACTATCTTAGGTGTTAACTATCAATGCACTAGTTAATTGTAGTATAGGAGTGACTCTACTTTGTTACTTCACGATAGTAGATGGTTTTAATGAATTTTAAATGTCAGTACCCCTATTAATAATCTATCATTACTGGCGTTTATAAATATGATTTAGATCAAAAAACATTCAACGCAATAATAAAGATTACAAATAAGGTACGCCCTACCAAAAACGGCTTATTTTTTTAGTCTCCA
>NZ_WTKW01000151.1:0-9920 GCF_011378745.1 Pseudoalteromonas sp. Z1A6 | reverse complement strand
CACACAACGACAACTAGTCGTTGTGTGCTTTTTTGCGTTTTAAAGCAAAATAATTTAAATATACAAATAATCGTATATTCACTATTTCATATGTTTAGTTTTTGTTTTATTGTATATGCACTAACACTGCGAGGACACTATGGAACAATTCAACCCACTTCAATTTTATAAATGCTTAGCGGACGATACGCGTTTAAAAGCAATGCTATTAATTAGCGACCAAGAAGAGCTGTGCGTGTGCGAACTTGTTGCTGCACTTGAATTAAGCCAGCCTAAAGTGTCGCGCCATTTAGCACAATTAAGACAATGCGGATTACTGAGCGACCGTAAGCAAAATCAATGGGTTTATTACAGTATTAATAAAGCCCTGCCTGAATGGGCTAAAAATGTATTAACGCAAACCCTGACTGCTAACCCTTCATTTTATGAAAACGATTTAACGCGGTTAAATACTATGGGTAATCGCCCTGAAAGAGCAGCTAGCTGTTGTTAACTAACTAATTAGTAAATAAATTAACTCATTAAGGTATTTTATTATGACGATTAAAGTAGGTATTAACGGTTTTGGCCGTATGGGACGTTTAACACTGCGTGCAGCAGTTGATTGGCCAGAAATAGAGTTTATTAAAGTAAATGATGTAGCGGGCGATGCTAAAACACACGCACATTTAATTGAGTTTGACTCAGTACACGGACGCTTAGCGCAGCAGGTTACTAGTGATGATAATAGCTTTAGTGTGGGTAAGCACACGATTGCAGTTACCAACAACAAAACCATAAATGAAACTGATTGGTCAGATTGCGATGTAGTAATAGAAGCCAGCGGTAAAATGAAAACCACTGAGCTGCTAAATCAATATTTAGCGCAAGGTGTTAAGCGCGTTGTAGTAACGGCTCCTGTGAAAGAAGACGGGATTTTAAATATAGTAATGGGTGTAAACGATAACCTTTATAACCCAAGTGAGCATAAAATTGTTACAGCCGCCTCGTGTACAACTAACTGCTTAGCGCCCATTGTAAAAGTGCTGCAAGAAAAAGTAGGCATTAAGCACGGCTCAATGACCACTATTCACGACATTACTAATACCCAAACGATTATAGATGCACCCCACAAAGACCTACGCCGTGCACGTTCGTGCGGGACTAGTTTAATACCAACCACAACAGGTAGTGCAACGGCTATTACGCATATTTTTCCTGAGCTTAAGGGTAAATTAAACGGCCATGCTGTGCGTGTACCTCTTACTAACGCATCCATTACTGATTGTGTTTTTGAGCTTGAACGAGGTGTTACACAAGATGAAGTAAACACTTGGTTTAAAAACGCTGCAAATAACGAGCTACAAGGTATTTTAGGCTACGAAGAAAGACCGCTTGTATCAATAGATTACAAAACAGATCCACGTAGCTGCACCATAGACGCGCTTTCAACTATGGTAATTAACAATACTCAGCTTAAATTATACGCTTGGTATGATAACGAGTGGGGTTATGCAAACCGTACGGCTGAGCTAATGCTTAAAGTTGCACAAAGTGATGTGGTTTAATCTTGTTTAAAAAGGTTTAACGCTATGTTTGCTCAGTTAGCTAGTTTACCAAGTTCTATAAAACAATATTTAATAATTACCGGTAATTACTGGGCATTTACCCTTACTGATGGCGCACTAAGGATGCTGGTGGTGCTGTATTTTCATCAGTTGGGTTATGGTGCATTTGCAATAGCCATGTTGTTTTTGTTTTATGAAATTTTTGGCGTAATCACCAATTTAGTAGGTGGATGGCTAGGAGCACATTTAGGGTTAAACAAAACCATGAATGTAGGGCTTGGGCTACAGCTTGTAGCTTTGGCCATGCTTTGCGTTCCTGGAGATTGGCTAACCGTTGCCTATGTTATGGCAGCGCAAGCACTGAGTGGCATAGCTAAAGACTTAAATAAAATGAGCGCAAAGAGCGCCATTAAGTATTTAGTACCACAAGACGATGCAGGGCAAAGCCAATTATATAAATGGATTGCCATACTTACGGGCTCTAAAAATGCGTTAAAAGGAGTGGGCTTTTTTTTAGGCGGCTTATTACTTACCGTATTTGGTTTTGTGGGGGCATTAATAAGCCTAATTGCTTTACTTAGTGTTGCGTGGGTTATTAGTTTAATTTTTTTAAAAGGCGATATTGGTAAAGCTAAAAACAAACCTAAGTTTAAAGAATTATTTTCTAAATCGCGGGCAATCAACTTACTTAGTGCAGCGCGTTTATGCTTGTTTGCGGCGCGCGATGTATGGTTTGTGGTTGCATTGCCGGTTTACTTAGCCGCTCAGTTTAACTGGGATCACTGGTGGGTAAGCGGCTTTATGGCTTTGTGGGTAATTGCTTATGGATTGGTGCAGTCGCAAGCACCGCGTATAACAGGGCAAAGTGATTCAAACTCACATTCAGTCAAAAAAGCGTATTGGTGGGTTGCTCTATTAAGTGGCGTAACTGGCATTTTAGCGTTGTTGATGCAATTTGATGTAGCGGTACATTTTACGCTTGTAATCGGCTTACTTATTTTTGGTGGTGTATTTGCTGTAAATTCATCGCTGCATAGTTACTTAATAGTAAGTTTTGCTAAAAACGATGGGGTGTCGCTCGATGTTGGCTTTTATTATATGGCCAATGCGATAGGGCGTTTGCTTGGTACGGTGCTTTCTGGCTGGGTTTTTCAAGTATATGGGCTTAGTGCGTGTTTATGGGTAAGTGTATGTTTATTAATTGCAGCCTCAATTACAACGGCACGTTTGGCTAAACTTTAAAAAACTCAACGTATTGTATTAAATTCAATTTGTTTAACGATATTCATAGCTTCGTTGGTTAGATCTACTAAACTGTATCAGTAGTTTTAATTTAAAGGGTGTGATGAATGCGAGAAATATCGTTAGCAAAAAAGTTACTCTGGCTAAGTGTCGGTAGTATATTTATAACTGTACTAGTGCTATCAGGCATTTTGTGGTGGCAGTTATCATCAAGTAATAAGCAGTTAGCGACCAAATCCGAAGAGTACATTATTGTAGAAGTAGAAGAAAAGCTTAATGCTCATGCGGCTGGATACGGAGAAAAAATTGCTGGCTTTATTAATGAAGCTTACCGTGTTCCTTATTCATTAGCGGCATTACTTGGCAATGCAGCAAAACAAAACACTTTAGACCGAGATACAGTTGTCAGTATAAATAAAGCGGTTTTAGAACAAAACACTCTCTTATCATCTATTTATTCTCAATTTGAACCAAACGCTTTTGATGGGCAAGATTCTCAATATCAACAAGGGTATAAGCATTCAGTAGATAGTGCTGGTACGTTAGAGGTATACATAACTCGCGATCAAAAAGGCATAATTGAACAACAAAAAGTAGCGAATGCCGCCGATAAATACATAACAACGCTTAATGAGTTTGGTATTCGCGAAGCGCAGTGGTACTTATGTGCAAAAGACACGCTTAAGCCTTGTATTATGGAACCGTACTTATACGAAATTCCATCGGGCGATTCGGTAATGCTAACTTCGTTAACCGTGCCTATTTTAAAGTCAGGCCAGTTTATTGGTTTAGCAGGCGTTGATTTAACTCTACCAACCTTTCAAGTAATGACTGAGCAGCTTTCTAAGCAGCTTTACAATGGTCAAGCTAAAGTAACCTTATTAAGTGATTTAGGTTTAGTTGTAGGCAGCAGTCATTATAAATCTAAATTAGGGCGCCCAATTAAAGAGGCTGTTAGTTCTACTATATTTAATGATATTGAAAAGTCTAAAGGGCAAAGCGGTATTTTTAAAACAAATAGTGAATATTTAGTAAATTATCCAATTGATATAAAACTAGCAAACACTCAGTGGTCATTAATCATAGAAGTACCTACAGACCTAGCACTTGCAGGGCCTGAAGCGCTAGAAAAAAACATGCAAGAAACAGCAGCATCACTCGGGTTTATTATTTTAATTACAGGCTTAATAATTGCTGTGGTTGCTTTTGTTATTATGAAATTAGTAATTGCAGGTGTAATAGCGCCGCTACAACAAATTCAACAGCGGGTTGATAACCTCGCAAGTTCTGAGGGTGATTTAACGCATACATTGCATGTTGATAGCCACGCAGAACTTATTGCATTAGCTGGTGGGTTTAATCGATTTTTAGCAAAACTACGTGATTTAATTTCTGAACTAAAAGCGGTGTCTGAGCAAACTAAACAGCAAGGCGAAATAGCACAACACATCGCTATTGATACTAAGCATAATGTTCAATCTCAATTTCAAGAAATTGAAAGTGTGGTAACGGCTATGAACGAAATGAGCGCAACAGCACTCGAAGTAGCCAGAGCATCAGAGCAATCAGCCCAACAAGCCGATGAAATAAATAGCTTGGTAGTAAGCAGTGAGTCGAGCTTATCGTCAGCGATGACACAAGTTAAAACGATGTCTGAAGAAATTAAAGAAGCTAACCAAGCAGTTGAAAAAGTCGCTTCGCGTAGTAAAGACATTACGCAAATATTAGATGTAATTCGTACTATTTCAGAACAAACAAACTTACTTGCACTTAACGCAGCCATTGAAGCTGCGCGCGCTGGTGAGCACGGGCGAGGCTTTGCCGTTGTTGCTGATGAAGTACGTGCACTTGCTTCTAAAACGCGTTCATCAACAGATGACATAAGCCAGTTAATTGATAGTTTATTATCTGAAGTAGGTAACGCATCTACCGTTATTGAAAAAGGCGTAGTACGTGCACAAAATGCCGTTGATGAAACATCAGTAGCTTTTGATGCTCTGCACAGTGTTGTCGTTAAAGTTGATGAAATAACCAATCAAATTACACATATTGCCACCGCTGCCGAAGAGCAAAGCTTAGTGACTGAAGAAATAAACCGTAATTTAACGCTTATATCTGATGCCGCATCGCAACTTGCTGACTTATCTACACAAGCAGGGGATAGCAGCGAAGCGCTTAATGCACTTGTTGCCCAGCAAGATAATGAGCTAAATAAGCTTAAAACGTAACTTATAAATTAAGTTTTAAGCACAAAAAAATGGCCAGTAAATACTGGCCATTTTTATTTAGTAAAATAAGTATGACTTATTGAGAATGCGCGATAACTGCTATTTATAACTTTTTAATCAACATAAACATTTGGTTGATCATTGGCTCAGCAAATTGCTCTACATTAGGACGATTAAAATAACCGCGTAAACCTGTAAATTGCACCTGAAAAAAGCGCGCATATTCAACAGCGGTCAACGTATTACTTAACTCACCTTTGTTTATTGCTTGTGTAAACAACTGCGTTAAATAAGCTTCAAATTGAGCTGTTAAATCTAAGCTTAACTCGTATAGGTTTGAGTCTTTTTCTGCAAACTCGCTGTTTGCTTTAACCAGCATACAAATAGCGCTTGGGCTGCAATCTTTTGTTTTAATTACCACGTTTTCAACAAACGCACGTAATCCACCAAGTACTGTATCGGCACTTGATAAAAACCCCTCTATTTGGGTTTTCATTTGTACTGTGTAATCTTTCAGCGATTCGCAGTATAGCCCTTCTTTAGAGCCAAACGCAGAGTAAATACTACCCGGGCGCATATTAACGGCTTCTTGTAAGTCACGCGTTGAGGTTGCATGAAAACCTTTTTGCCAAAATAGCTGGCTTGCAACGCGAACTACATTATCGCGTTCAAATTTAACCTTATTAGCCATATCATTCTCAATCAATTTGAACATTTGCTCAATTTTAACTTGAACAGTCGCTCAAAATCAAATACTATGTGTCTCGAAGTTACTTAAAACTATTAATTATTAGGAGCTAACCATGGCCGAATTTACTTTATACACTCAAGAAAACGCACCAGAAGAAGCAAAACCGTTACTAGCTGATTCAGTAGCAGCATTTGGTATGCTTCCTAACTTACATGCAGTAATGGCTGAAGCACCAACATTACTTAAAGGTTACCAAGTACTGCATGAGCTGTTTCAAAAAACATCATTCAATGCAGAAGAGCTAACAGTAGTATGGCAATCAATTAACGTTGAGCACGCATGTCATTACTGTGTTCCTGCTCACAGTGGTATTGCAGCGGCAATGAAAGTTGATCAAGGTGTTGTTGATGCACTTGTAAACAAAACACCACTTGAAAACCCTAAGCTAGAAACTCTTCGTGAAACTACACTCGCAATGACACGTGAACGTGGCGTGATCAGCGATGAGCAAATCGAAAAATTCTTTGCAGCAGGTTACGGTAAGCAACAACTACTTGAAATTATTGTAGGCTTGTCTCAAAAAGTAATGAGCAACTACACTAATCACCTTGCTGATACACCAGTAGACGCTGCATTTAAAAAATACGTAAAATAAATACGATTTTATAAATGACAAAAGGCAGCTTTGGCTGCCTTTTTTGTGTTTATAAATCGCGGCTATTTAAATTTAACCGTTTTTGTACTGCGTGTATAACTTCTGCTTTCGGGCTTAGTCCATTCACCCTTTTTAAGATAAGAGGTCGATACAATAAACTTATCGTCTTTTAAATCACTAGTAGATTTAACCTTAGTCACTCCCTCTTTACTGCCTGTTACTTCCTCATAGGCTACAAACTGAGTAGGGCTTAATACCGTTATTGTGCCTTTAGTGTAAAATCCTGCCGTAGTGAAATAATAAAATACGAGTGACTTCTTTTTGCTATCATAAAAAATCATCGACTCACCGCCATACTCACCCTCGTTAATCGAGTGCATGGTACGAATAGCTTTACCGTTTAAAGCGCGTTCCCAACGGCCAACATCTTGTATTTTTTTAGCGCCTTCTGGTACTTTAAAGTCTGTTTGCCACGTTCCTAAGTAAGGTTTAAACACTTCTAGCTCTTTATCAAGGTTACTGGCAGTTTCATTAGCAAAGCTACTAAATGTGCATAAACATAATGCTAAGAATAGCGATTTAAAATATGTCATAATTTGGCTCTCGTTGTTAGGCTCTTATAAGCCCAGTATAGGTGATAATTAATTGATAAAGAAAATATTAATCACATTCTCATTGCTTTATTTAGCTGCCATTTGGTTAGCTTACCCGCTGCAATACTTACCTGTTTATATACCAATATATGTACCTGGTTATATAAGTGTATTAAGTGCTATAACTTTTTTAATGTACGCGTGGGATAAGCGACAAGCTAAGCGCTCTTCACATACAAAAGTAAACCGCACGCCAGAGCGTACACTGCAGCTACTTACATTATTTGGAGGATGGCCGGGGGCATTACTTGCTCAACAATTACTTCGTCATAAATCGCAAAAGCGACGTTTTATTATTGTGTTGTGGTTATGTATTTTAGTGAATGTTGGTAGTTATTTCGCAGTAGGATATTTGTGGCTTTATGAAGGATTTAATATGCCTTAGGCCAGTTATTAAATTAACCAGGCTAAGGCATATAAACTAAAACGTACTGAGAAGCTTACTGAGCCGATTGGCTTGCTTCCATTGTATCGAGTTCAACAGTTAGTATTGTTTTTTTATCAACTGAAACCCATTTTCTGTAAGTAAGGTATCCTGCTTTGCTTACTTCAATATCGTATTTACCTTCTTTAAGCTCAATACCAGCTTTGTAAACAGGGTTGATATTCATAATACGAACGCGAGCATCAGCAGGGTTAGTAATAACAGTTAATGAAATTGGTGCAGCTACTTCGTTAATCTCTGCAATAGGTTCTAAAACTACTTGCTCAGTTTCTTGGGCTGGAGGAGGTGTAGAACAACCGCTTAATAACAGTAAACCCAAAAGTGCGCTTAATTTTTTCATAGGTACTCCGTAAAATTATTTTAAATAATAAATGTTAAATGTCACGAAATATCATGGAGGAGTATTAATAAGTTGGGGTACCTAACTCGTCTTCCTTGACTTTCGTTTGTTTAAAAAACAAATTGGCGTACAGTTTAATATGTATCCAGCTCAGGTTCAATTATTGTTATTAATTTATGAAGTATTAAATAAATTGAACGCTATGCTTGTACTGCTTATTTAAAGTAATAAAGTATCTTCATCGTTATTATCGCGCTCAAAGTTTAAGTTGAATTGACCTTGTCGAGTTATGGTAAAAATAGCGCGTTGCCAATTTTCCACTTCATTTTTAATAGCATGGTTAAATAACGTTTTATACAACACAATTATATTTTCAGACACTACAATTTTATGCTGTGTTTCGTCATCTGCTTTAATAAAGTGAGCTTTGCATTCTGATACTTTATTATTTGCGCAATCTAAAATAATATGAGCTTCAAGCCACTGCTCATCAATTTGCTGATAAAGGTACTGACCTAGGTGTTGCGGGATGTTTTTAATGTCGGCTTGCATTGGCTGTCCTTAGCGTTATAAATGAATTTAAATTGAATAATCAAGCATAAAAATTGAATAATCAAGCATAAGGTTTGTCAATATGAGTTAGCCGAAAGACATCGCATCAAGGAATTCTTGGAAATTATTAAAAGCTTTGTAAAAAACAGGTGATAACTCTTCAGACTCATTATGATCCCATATTACTACTTTAGGGTTTATTGCATCTTCTTTGAAATCTAAGCATAAAAAATCACCACCAAATAGGTAAGCAAAAGGTAAGGCCTCGGCTCCAATCAAGTCTTCGTTATCTGTAAGCCTTTCCTCAATTTGAGCCATTACGACTTTAATTTCGTATTGCATAAGGCAACCATCGAGATTTTCATCTTCCGAAACTATTAGAAATCTTTCCAATACCCGCTCCTCAGAGTTAACTTTTATAATAACTTCATCTGGGGATGCACCATTGAATTTTAAAATAAATTCCCTGTAGCTAATTGGTAACTTAATATTAAAAAACATTTCTAATGAATCTAGCTCATCATGTGTTATAGAAACTTTTTTCTCTAAACTTAAATCTTTCATTATGCTATCGCTTTCCGTATGCCCAATGACCGACAGAGCGGCCACCTTGATGATTAATTATATTATGTGCGCCAAATGGAACTAACTCCATTCTCCCACTAATTTCCGAGTGATGCCAGGTGAAGCCATCAGGTCTGCCTCCAGGGATTCTTGAGTCTAGCCATTTAAATTGTTGGTAGTCAGAAGCTAGCCACAACTTTTCTGGTAAGGACTCTACTTTCTCTAATAAACCAGCACTTTCAAAGTCAGGATATTTTGTACCTGCTTTTAATTTCACTTCAGGGACTAATCCGCGTTTAACTGCATTTGCTTTTATTTCACGCTTTTGCTTTATTGTTAATTTATCACCGTCAGGAAAATTCTTCCACGACCAAGGTTTATTAGAGTTTATTAAATTTGCATATGCTTCAGTTTGGTAGTTTAAGTCATACTTAACAGGCCTATTACCTTTAGCCCCCTTTAAATCATTTCCTTTAGGCGCATCTAATTCATTCGCAACGGTCTTTTTAGGTTTACCCACAATACCGGTGCTTTTCGGCGGCTCGAATTCATCAAGGGCTTTGTTTACGCGATTGCCAATTTCACTGGCTGCGCCTTTAACGCCTTGGTCTATTTTAGGTGCTATTTCATCAAGCTGTTTAATAGTGGCTTGCATACCGTCTATGGCAAGCTGTGGCAGCAGTAGGTCGTATTGCCAACTTGTTGATATTTCATGGAGTGTATCGCGCAGGCCTTTTATAAAGGCTTTTACTTCGCTGGCTGCTTGTTTACCTAGGTTTTGCCAATTTATTTTACGTAAATACTGAACAGGGTCGCCTTTACCCAACTTACGAAGGACTGCAATAGCTGCTTCTATTGTGTCGCCGCTGTTTTTAATCACCACTTTACCGACGCCTTTTACCGCGGAGCCGAGCACAGGCACTAAACCTATCGCGGTGAGCGTAAAGGCTATCCATCCATCACTGTCGTTGGCTTTATCGTCATCAGTCAGTAGCATTACATT
>NZ_WTKW01000150.1:0-9958 GCF_011378745.1 Pseudoalteromonas sp. Z1A6 | reverse complement strand
AATCCCCGCTAATTTCTTAGCAGGGATTTGTGTATAAGAGACAGCTTACTAAGCGCCTTTTTGTTTATTTAGTTCTTTTATTTAGTCTTCGTGTTTGCTTTGCGTGCTCACTAAGCTCAGTTAAACCTAATTGGTCGTAACTTTTTTCCATCATTTCAAGCGCGGGATCCAAGTAACTGCTTTGTGAGTAGTGCTCAACAACAAACTTACCTCTATTAGCAGCAGCTAAATAAGCTTCACGCTCATAATAGTAAGTGGCTACTTTTAATTCATAACGTGCCATACGATTTAAAAGCCATACTAAACGACGCTTAGCTTCAGGCGCGTAATCACTTTTCGGAAAGCGTTTTACTAGTGTCGATAAATCGGTAAATGCAACACGTGTACGGTTTGCATCTCTATCAGCTCTATCTACACCAAAGTACTCTTGGAACGCATTTTTATCTGCTTTAATGTTTACTAAACCACGCATGTAATACATGTAATCTAGGTCTTTATGGTTTGGATTTAAGCGAATAAAGCGGTCAATGGTTGCAAGTGCTTGTTCAGTATTACCTGATTGGTAATGTGCATACACTAAGTCCATTTGTACTTGTTTAGAGAATGGGCCAAACGGGTAGCGAGAATCTATTGCACTCAAAAGTTCAATTGCGCGAGCATATAAACCAGAATCTAGTGTTTCTTTTGCATCTTCATATAAAGCGTGTGCAGACTTATTCGGTACACGTTGAATGTCTTCTTGGTCTGGAGCAGACGAACAAGCGCCTAAACTAAGTACAGAAACTGAAAAAACAATGGCAAATGCACGTTTCCCTATTTTATTTATCATTTTATTTGTTACCTTCGATGTCTTCGGCTAGGCCAAGTCGGTAAAACCGAGTAAACTATGCGTATTATATTATGCTTTTATTAAAAGCGATTCTAACCCAGTCGAGCAAAGCTTGCACTGGTAAATTGGGTAAAGTTACTAATGTCAGAGCAAATTTCTCTTCAAGCCGACGTTCCAACCGAATTAGGTGGTAAACGTCTAGACCAAGTATTAGCACAATTGTTCCCTGATTATTCACGTTCTCGTATAAAAACGTGGATATTGGATGATAAAATCACCGTAGACGGTGAAATTTTCAACACTCCACGCGAAAAGCTACTAGGTGGTGAAGTTGTAAGTGTTGAAACAACAATTGAAGCACCACGCGAATACGAAGCACAAGATATCAAATTAAACATTGTTTATGAAGACGATGATATTTTGGTAATTAATAAACCAATGGGCCTAGTGGTTCACCCCGGTGCGGGTAATCCTAATGGAACAGTGCTAAACGCATTACTACATTACTACCCTGAAATAATTAACGTACCACGCGCGGGTATTGTGCATCGTTTAGATAAAGACACGACCGGTTTAATGGTTGTAGCTAAAACGATTCCAGCACAAACGCATTTAGTGACAGCGCTGCAAAAGCGTGAAAACTTTACGCGTGAATATGAAGCACTGTGTAATGGTACTATGACCGCAGGTGGTATGGTTGAAAAAGCAATTGGCCGCCATCCGACTCAGCGTACGCATATGGCAGTACATGAACTGGGTAAACCGGCAATTACACATTACCGTGTTGCTGAAAAATTCCGTGCTCATACTCGTTTACGCCTGCGCTTAGAAACAGGTCGTACGCATCAAATTCGCGTGCACATGGCACATTTAAATCATCCGCTAATTGGCGATCAATCTTATGGCGGCCGTCCGCGTCCACCTAAAGGTGCAACACCTGAGTTATTTGAGTTACTTCGTAGCTTTAGACGCCAAGCACTACATGCTGTAAAATTGAGTATTGCGCATCCAATTACGGGTGAAATGATGACATGGCAAGCACCTATCCCAGACGATATGGTTGCTATGACACTCGCATTACGTGAAGATACCAAAGCTAATCCTGATATCGATAGATAATGCACTTATTGTCAGCGACATGGCAAAACCTTCATAAAGTAGGAACGTTAAGTACTACTTGTGGAGGTGGTGTTTCAAAAATCCCATTTAAAAGTTTTAATTTGGGATTCCATGTTGGTGATAATCAAAATCATGTATCAAAAAACCGCTCATTATTAACAAATCTCCTACCTAAACCTGCCGTGTGGCTAAATCAAATTCATAGCTCTAATGTTGTTATTGTTGATGAATATTTTGATTTTGATGAGTTACACGATGCTGATGCGCTTTATACTCAGTTATTAAATCAGCCTTTGGCTATAATGACCGCCGATTGTTTACCTATTTTATTAGTGAGTGATGATGAAAAGGAAGTTGCAGCTATACATGGCGGCTGGCGAGGGCTTGAGCAGGGAATTATTAAAAATACTTTGGAATGTTTTAGCTCAAAGTGTGAAAATATAAATGCGTGGCTAGGGCCTGCAATTGGGCCAACTCGATTTGAGGTTGGGGCTGAAGTGTTTGAGTTATTTCAAAAAAGGTCCCCTTTATTTATTCAAGCATTTACACTACAAACTAATGGTAAATATCTTGCTGATATCTATGGTATTGCGCGTACTTTACTTACCCAGCAAGGCGTTAAAAATATTACGGGTGGCGACTACTGCACAGTCTCTCAAAGTGACTTATTTTTTTCTTATCGACGAGATGGACAAACTGGACGTATGGCTAGTTTGATCTGGCGCAAGTAATTCACATCTTTAATCATTATATTTCCCCCTACACCTTGAACAAATACCTAAACATACCCATTAATTAAGCAATTAGATTATTTAATAGGTAACACCATGCGTTTAGATAGATTTACAAGTAAATTTCAATCTGCGCTTTCTGATGCGCAATCGCTAGCCCTTGGTCGCGATCATCAATTTATTGAACCCGTACATTTAATGTATTCATTGCTAAAGCAAAGTGGCTCTAGTGTACGTGCATTATTTGCACAAACGGGTGTCAGCGCTGACGAACTCAACACCAAGCTTTCACAAGAAATAGAAAAATTATTTAAAGTAGAAGGTGTAGGTGGCGACGTCCAGCTATCAAACAATATGGCATCACTTATTAATCTATGTGATAAGTACGCGCAAAAACGCAAAGACAAATATATTTCAAGTGAATTATTTGTACTGGCGGCATGCGATGATAAAGGTCCACTTGGCGATATATTTAGGTCGTTAAATATTACCTCGACTAAAATTGAAACTGCAATTAAAGCGATTCGCGGCGGTCAAAAAGTTGATGACCCAAATGCCGAAGAAACACGTCAAGCGCTTGAAAAATTCACGATTGATCTAACTGAGCGAGCAGAGCAAGGTAAGCTTGACCCCGTTATTGGTCGCGATGACGAAATTCGCCGCACGATTCAGGTACTACAACGCCGCACTAAAAATAACCCTGTATTAATCGGTGAACCAGGTGTTGGTAAAACAGCAATTGCCGAGGGGTTAGCACAGCGTATTATTAATGGTGAAGTACCTGAAGGATTAAAAAATAAACGCGTACTATCACTTGATTTAGGGGCGTTAGTTGCAGGTGCTAAATACCGTGGCGAATTTGAAGAACGTTTAAAATCAGTATTAAACGAATTGGCTAAAGAAGAAGGCCAAGTCATTTTATTTATTGATGAAATACATACTATTGTAGGTGCAGGAAAAAGTGACGGTGCCATGGATGCAGGCAATATGTTAAAGCCAGCATTAGCACGCGGTGAATTACACTGTGTTGGCGCAACCACGCTTGATGAATACCGTAAATATATAGAAAAAGACGCAGCTCTTGAGCGTCGATTCCAAAAGGTACTTATTGAAGAGCCATCTGTTGAAGATACCATTGCAATATTACGTGGCTTAAAAGAGCGATATGAGTTACATCATTCAGTAGAAATTACTGACCCCGCGATTGTTGCTGCGGCGCAGTTATCTCATCGTTACATTAGTGACCGTCAGTTACCCGATAAAGCGATTGATTTAATAGATGAAGCGGGTTCTTCAATTCGATTACAAATTGACTCCAAACCAGAATCGTTAGACAAGCTTGAACGCCGTATCATCCAGCTAAAGTTAGAAGATAATGCGCTAGCGAAAGAAAAAGACGAAGCAAGTCAAAAACGCCGAGCTGAAATGCAAGAGTTGATCACCGACCTTGATGGGCAATATCGTGAGCTAGACGAGATATGGAATGCTGAAAAAGCATCACTTCAAGGCACGCAAGTAATTAAAGCCGAGCTTGAACAAGCAAGATTAGATTTAGATGTAGCGCGAAGAGCAAGTGATTTACAGCGTATGTCAGAGCTGCAATATGGGCGAATTCCAGAACTTGAACGAAAACTTGATTTAGCCTCACAAGCCGAAATGCAAGAAATGACCCTGCTTAAAAACCAAGTAGGTGAGGATGAAATTGCTGAAATACTGTCTCGCTGGACAGGAATTCCTGTTGCAAGAATGCTACAAGGTGAGCGTGAAAAGCTGCTGCAAATGGAAGATAAGTTACACAGTAAAGTAATAGGGCAAGATGAAGCGGTTGTTGCTGTTTCTAACGCAATACGACGCTCACGTGCCGGGCTTGCAGATCCTAATCGTCCTATTGGTTCTTTCTTATTTTTAGGTCCAACTGGTGTGGGTAAAACCGAGCTGACAAAAGCACTGGCTGGTTTTATGTTTGATACCGAAGATGCCATGGTGCGTATCGACATGTCTGAGTTTATGGAAAAACATTCAGTCGCACGTCTAGTAGGGGCTCCTCCAGGTTACGTGGGTTACGAAGAGGGCGGTTATTTAACAGAAGCTGTTCGTCGTAAACCTTACTCAGTGATATTGCTTGATGAAATAGAAAAGGCGCATCCTGATGTGTTTAATATTTTACTGCAAGTATTAGATGATGGCCGATTAACTGACGGGCAGGGTAGAACCGTTGATTTTAAAAATACCGTTATTATCATGACCTCAAATCTAGGCTCAGATATTATCCAAGAGCAAGCGGGTAATAATGATTACACGACCCTTAAAGCTAAAGTAATGGAAGTATTAATTAATGAGTTTAGGCCTGAATTTATTAACCGTATAGACGAGACTGTCGTGTTCCACCCGTTAGCAAACGAGCATATAAAAGAAATAGCTGATATTCAGTTAATGAAATTACGTGAGCGTTTAACTGAGATGGGATATCTGCTTGAAATAAGCGATGCTGCTCTTGAGCGAATTGCAGAAAGTGGGTTTGATCCTGTGTACGGTGCACGTCCGCTTAAGCGTGCTATTCAACAAACGATTGAAAACCCGCTGGCACAAAAGTTACTCAATGGAGACTACTTACCAGGTTGCGTGATCGTTATTGATGCAAATGACGACTCTCTGGTATTTTCCAAGCGTTAATTGTAAATAATTAAACTCAAAAGCCGCTAAAATAGCGGCTTTTTTATGTTTGTTAAACTTTAAAAGTTAGTAATAAATCGTTCACCCTACGTGAACCTTCAACAAGTTCAGCTGCTCCTTTTGCCACATTAAAGCTTAAGCTTAAGTTGTTATCTCCAAAGTCTTTAATTTGCGAAACATTATTACTAATATCATTACTAACCATTTGTTGCTCTTCTGCAGCAGATGATATTTGTATTGCTAAATGAGATATTTCACTGATTTGGATAAAAATCCCCTCTAATTCAACTTGAGTTTTATCGGTTGTCAGCACACAATTATCGGCTTGTGCTTTAGTGCTTTGCATTACTTTAGACCAGCTAAATAAAGTATCTTGTATTTCTTTAATAGAACTGTGGATTTGTGTTGTAGCATTTTGAGTACGTGACGAAAGGGTCCTTACCTCGTCGGCTACTACAGCAAAGCCTCGACCATGCTCTCCCGCTCTAGCTGCTTCAATCGCTGCATTAAGGGCAAGTAAGTTAGTTTGATCGGCAATTCCTTCTATTTCACTCATTACTTTACCAATCTTATCTGCTTCAGAGGCTAAGCTGGTGGCTGTGGTTGCAGCCTTTTCTACTTGAAAAGCTAAATCAGATACCATTTTACTATTATCTGCAATATGGTCTTTTATTTCAGAGCAACTTTGATGGGTGTTATTCACTTTATCAGCTGTTTGAGCGGTATTTACTGATATTTCACCAATGGTAGAGCTCATTTGAGTCATCGCTGATGCAATTTGTTCTAAACGCTCACCTTGCGAAAAAATGCCTTTTTCAGTAAGCGTAGATTGTTTATCTAGATCAGTTGCGATGCCATTAAAGCTTAATGTGGAGTCTTTCATACGGCCAAGAACCGTGCGCAATTTTGCGCTTAGCATTTGCTCTCTATAATCACTTACGCTATGCGGTGTATGGCCGCTGTAAATATAGCGAGAGATTGAATCGGCTTTTGCTTTTTGTTCGCGTAATATTTTAGGGGTAACAATCAGTTCGTCGTAATTTAGCGCAATAACTAAGGCGCACATCAATAGGCTAATTACAGCTAAAGAGATTGATCCCGTAACAGCAATAAAAATCAGCCAAAGTAATAGGCATATAAAAGTAATGCCTTGTCTTATTGTGGTGTGTTCTCGTAGTTTAAATGATGACTTATTGGCATTTATTTTGTTGTAAAGAGCGTGTGCACGTTGCTTAAGTTGAGAGCTTGCTTTAGTTCTTACTGATTGATAACCAACAAGTCGGCTATGCTCAAAAATAGGGGTTACAAAGGCATCTACCCAATAATAACGGCCATCTTTACAGCGGTTTTTAACCATGCCGCGCCACGAGTGCTCTTGTTTTAATGTTGCCCACATTTCTTTAAAGGCCGCTTTTGGCATATCAGGGTGACGAACAATATTATGATGCTGACCGATAAGCTCTTGTGCGCTATAACCTGCTACAGAGCAAAACTCTTGATTGACGTATGTTATTACACCCTTGAGGTCGGTAGTAGAAACAAGCTCTTGTGACTCATCAAAGTATACTTCTTTATTTTTTAAGCTTTTATCATTGTGCATTATGTTTATTATCATCCTTTATTGTTGCTGTCATTATATTGGTTACACACTACAAAGCAAAAAATAGCGTCTTTCCTTTTATGCTCATAAGGCAAATAATTGTTTTTATTGATCTAGATCAAATTTAAATATCGAGTAGCTAAATTGAACTCATTTTAAATAAGTTCCGGTCTATTATTTTAGGCTTATATTTTGCGTATTTAATTTATACTTAAATACGCATTTAAAGCATTTGTATAATGCCCAGAGCAATGGCAATATTACGACTTAATATAATGATGTTGGTCATATTGAGCGCATGTATAGAGTGGGTAAATAATTATTAACTTAGAAAAATTATATTGTTCTAGCAATTTATACCAGTTGCATTAAATAAGTGAACAATTATAGCGCTAAGAAAATAGCACAATAACAAGGCGAAAATTATGACATATAGTTGTTCTATATGAATAATTTTTAACGCAGTGAGTGCGCTATTTAATGCGATAGAATGATCATATTTTCAATAAAATTGGTATTAATCTTGAGTCTAAGTAATTAGCCCCCATAACCTTATGATTAAGCCACGTGGCCCGAGGAAAGATTTTTTGACAACACATGATTTAACTAACGCACTTGAAGCGTTATCAGTAAATGAGCACCAACATGCAGTTAAAGGCATTAAACGTGGCATAGAGCGAGAGTCGCTAAGAATACAAGATAATGGTGCAATATCACCTCAAGGTCACCCAAAAGGTGTGGGCAGTGCGTTAACTAACGGCCATATCACAACTGATTTTTCCGAGTCTTTACTTGAATTTATTACTCCAGTTAGTGAATCGTCAACGCAAACGCTTAAGCAATTAAAAGACCTTCAAAAGTTCACTCTAGAAAAAATGGGCGATGAACTACTTTGGCCCATTAGCATGCCGTGTTTTATTGAGCACCAAGACGATATAGTGCTAGCTCAGTTTGGTAGTTCAAATACTGGTCAAATGAAAACACTATACCGTGAAGGATTAAAAAATCGCTACGGTAGTATGATGCAAGCAATTGCAGGTGTTCACTTTAATATTTCATTCCCAGATACGCTTTGGCAGTCACTTCATTCTTTACAAAAAAGCAATGCAAGCCTTCAAGATTTTATTTCAGAAGGCTACTTATCGCTTATTCGTAACTTTAAACGCGAACTATGGCTAATAAGTTACATGTTTGGCGCATCGCCAGCATTGTGTAACTCATTTTTGCAAGGTCGAAAAACTGACTTACCATTTAAAAAACTAGGTAAAGGCACGCTTTACTTAGAAGTTGGTACAGCACTGCGTTTAGGTAATTTAGGTTATACAAATAGCGCTCAGTCGTCACTACGCGTAATGTATAACTCGTTAGATGAATATGTAGCGGGCCTTAAAAAAGCAATCAACACACCATCAGAAATTTATGGTGATCTTGATGACTACAAGAGTGAAAACCCTAAGCAGTTAAATAAAAATATTCTGCAGATTGAAAACGAATTTTACTCGCCAATTCGTCCTAAGCGCAATGCGAAAAGTGGCGAAACGCCAACGGATGCATTGCTTCGAGCAGGCATTGAATACGTAGAAATTCGCGCATTAGACGTTAACCCGTTTAGCGAAGTTGGTATTGATATTGAGCAAATTCACTTTTTAGATGTGTTTTTAACGTATTGTTTATTAAAAGATTCAGCTCCAATGGATTGGAAAGAACAAGCACGTAGTACTGAAAATCTCGACACAGTAGTAAACCAAGGTCGAGAAGAAGGGCTAATGCTTAACTTTAATAACACACAGCGTAGCCTTCAGTCGTGGGGCGATGAAATATTTACCCAGCTTACAGATGTCGCTAAATGGATGGATAATGCTTATGGTGTTAACTATTACTCAGATACTATAAAGCGCATGGCAACGTGGATACATAATCCAGAGCTTACTTACTCTGGACGTTACGTGTCACAATTAAAAGAGTCTGGTTTAGACAACGGTCACTTTGCACTAGCATTGGCTAGTAAATATAAGCAAAGCCACGCAGATACTGACTACAGCGAGTTTTTAAAGCCTTGGCTGGAACAACAAGTTGTAGAGTCTAACGAAGCACAAGCTGCAATTGAGCAAGCAGATACCCAGTCATTTACCGCGTTTTTAGATGCGTATTTTGACGGTAAATAACCTTAGTATTTAGCAACATTTAAGCAAAAAAACGCAGCCTAAGTTGGCTGCGTAAATATATTCAGGGATGAATTAATGCTGTACTGGTGCATTCATTGAGTCAGACCCACACTTTTTAGAAAAGTTCTGTGAGATCTTAGAAAAATGAAAAAAAATGCAATTATCCTATCTCTCGCCATTACTTTAGCCGGTTGTGCTACAGCGCCCCCAAAGCAACCTAACGATTTATGTAAAATCTTTGAAGAAAAGCCCGATTGGTATTTCGATGCAAAAGATGCACAAGAAAAATGGGGTTCTCCCAAGCATGTACTCATGAGTATGATGTACCAAGAAAGCTCATTTAAGCATGATGCCGCTCCGCCTATGGAGTACTTCTTATGGATAATTCCTACCGGTCGCGCAAGTGATGCCTATGGTTACTCGCAAGCTAAAACACCAACATGGTCTGATTATATTCGTGAAACAGGCAACAACGGTGCTGATAGAGATGACTTTGACGATGCAATCGACTTTATGGCGTGGTTTGTTTATAAAACGCATAAAGTAAATAAAATATCTAAATGGGATGCTTACGCACAATACCTTAATTATCATGAAGGTTGGGGTGGGTATAAGCGTGGCACGTACAAAAAGAAAAAGTGGCTAATGGGTGTTGCGAACAAAGTTAAGCACAGAGCGAGCCGTTATGGTGCGCAATTAAAACACTGCGAAGAAGAGCTTGATAAAGGTTGGTTTGAACGTCTTATATTTGGCTAGATAATTATTAATGGATATAAAAAAGGAGCCAATTGGCTTAATGCCAGTCAGTTAAGCTGACTGGCATTTTTCTTTTTATGGGGAT
>NZ_WTKW01000015.1:0-26416 GCF_011378745.1 Pseudoalteromonas sp. Z1A6 | reverse complement strand
TAAAAACTTCCCACCTCTTTCAAGTTAAAAATATAAACACTTGAAAATTAACAACAATTATTTTTGGCATCATTTTTGTAGTAGGAGTAATAACTTTAATCAATAAGGAAATAATTATGAACAAACGCATTTTAGTAATTTCATCATTACTGGCTTTAGGCTTTTTAGGCGCTAACGCACACGCAATGGACGTTCACGCGACTTTTAACGAGCTTGATAAAGACAGTAACGGCACATTAAGTGAAGCCGAAGCAGGTGAAGATGCCGTTCTACACGAGAATTTTTCACAAATTGATACTAATCAAGATGGGCAATTGTCGCTAGATGAATTCAAAAAATTTATTCAATAAACTCATTTAATAAGGAACGTGATTATGAAACAACTTATAGCCGCTTTTTCATTAATGTTTTTAGCAATTAGTGCCACCGTAATTGCATCGCCAACAAACGTGCGCTTTGCCCATTTAGATAAGGATATGGACGGGCAAATATCAATTGTAGAAGCTAAGGAAGACAAGGAAGTAATGAGACAATTTGCCGACTTAGATGAAGACGGTGATGAAAAAGTCTCAAAAAAAGAATTTGAAAGCTTTAAGCCTTAATGAGTAATTACTGATTAAGCTTTACTTAAGTTTGTTACAAGTAAACTGAATTTAAAAGCATTTGCCATAATCCCTGAGGGAGTGTGTAAAAGGATTTAATGTTGGGAGTTAAATTACGGCAAGTGCTTTTTTCCTTTTTATTTTATTTTAGCCACGAACTTTTAATACATCTTTTGGAAGGAAAACCATGAAGATACTTTCCCTTGTTATAAGCATTTTAATGCTATTAAGTTTTGATGCCGCGGCACTTGATGTAAAGCAACGCTTTGATCACCTAGATAGCGACAAAAGTGGCTATTTAACACATGACGAACTTGATCCCCAACCACAACTTTTAAACACCTTTGTAAAATGGGACAAAAACCAAGATAACCAAATTTCGCTAGTCGAATTTAAAAGTTATCTAACTAACAACCTTTACTAAGTGATTTGTATGAAAAGCATTAGCTATATAACGCTGCTGGCGTTTAGTATTTTTAGCACATTTAGTTTTGCCGCAAGTAACGACATTGCAAAGCAATTTAAAAAGCTAGATAGGAATAAAGACGGTTTTTTATCACGTTCAGAAACCGCTATAGACCCGGCTTTGTGGTCACGGTTTTCAAGCTACGACAGTGATAAAGACGGTAAATTAGCATTAAATGAATATGGCTTATATGCAAGTAAGTAGTTTTATAGCTAGGTAAAAAAACACCTAGCTTATTATATTTATATCTATTAATTACGTTCAGGTTTTACTTTTAGAACAATGCGCCAAATACTCTGCATCAGCAGGTTTTGGGCTTACCATAAAATCCATTTTGAGATAAGTTAGAACAGGTTGATTACTCGTATTTTCAGTTGTCGCTTTCCAGCGCCATAAACCCACAGCAGCTGCCGCATTATTATCAAACACGCCCTCTGGGTAAGACGAGATAACCTTATACCCTTGGGCTTTACCTTGTGAATTAATTAACGTAGCAAGCTCAACACAACCTGAAATACTTTTCTTTGCAGCTTCTATCGGATATCGCGGCTCTACTCTTTTAACAACATCCCAGTATTCACCTGCCTTACTTCGCAGTTCAGGACTCGATAAATCAATAAAACTCAGCATTTCATCGCTTACTTGTTTATCAGACGTTGAACTACAGGCTATTAGCATCATACTCAAGGGGAGTAATAAATAGAGAGCTTTCATAGCATTTCCTTATTCTTGATGCTTATTTAGTTATTTGTAATATTCGTATTAAACTCATACCCATCAGATTTTATAAAGGTTCGAGCTAAAATATTACACACACCGAAAGTAACTTTAAAGTGAGGTAAATAAGTACTTTTTTTTTCAAACCTTGTAATTTTTCTCGTTACTTGAAATGTTTCATCAGTAGGAGATTTTTTTAATTTTACCTGTTACTTGAAATGTTTCGCCAGCCGGACAATTTTTTAGATATTTTTTACCTACAGGTATTGAATCAATCATGAAATCAATTCTGATATGCGTAAGTACAGGTTGTTTAACTACATTTACGTTAGTAGGCAGCCAGGCCCATGTATTTAAAGATTGAGCTGCTGCTTCATCAAATAACCCTTTAGGATATGAAGAAATTACTTTATATCCTTGCGCCTTACCCTCAGAATTAATAATAGTCATGAGTTCTACACAACCTGCAAGACCTTTTTTTGCAGCAGCTATTGGATATCGTGGTTCTGTTCTTGTGGAAATATTCCAATAGTCTTTCACCCTGTCGCGCAGTTCAACACTTGATAAATCTATATAATCGCGTATTTCAGCATTTGATACATCAGTATGGTTTAGCTTTTCTACACTTTTATCTGCAGTAGGTGTCGATCCACATGCCGCAAGTAATGAAGTTAATGGGAGTAATAAATAGAGGGCTTTCATAGCGTTTCCTTATGCTTTATTGATTATTTTACATACTAAATAATTACATCAATTACCTATTTTGTAAACAGTTAATATAGAGAAAAGCCTTAAAATGAGGTCTATCAATTCATTGGTATTATAAAATCAAGTTTGTTAATGTAAGTAAATTAACAATAAAAATTAAGTAACTATGCCACTCAAAAAAATAATCAAACCACTCATACTAGCCAGCCTTTGCGCTAGTTCTAGTTACACTCTCGCACAAACAAAAGTAATTTATAACGCCAATGGTTATACCCCTTTATACAAAGGTGAAGTACAGCAGTTTTCTACCCTCGTTATTAAAAATGGCAAGGTAGTTAAGCTCGGTAGCGAAACACTTAAAGATAGCTACCCAGATGCCAAGCTAATTGACGCGCACGGTAATACCTTATTACCTGGCTTAATTGATGCTCATGGGCACGTTATTGGCCTTGGCGACAATTTATCGCAACTTGACGTACGCGGCGCAACATCGGTTGATGAAGTAACAAATAAACTAAAAGTATTTGCCGATAACAAACAAGGTTGGATTATTGGGCGAGGTTGGAACCAAGAGCTTTGGGCTGATACACGCTTTCCTACAGCTAAAGATTTAGACAAAGTAGTGAGCGATCGACCTGTGGCTCTTTCGCGGGTTGATAGTCATGCCATTTGGGTTAATTCAAAAGCGCTCGAACTTGCTGGTATTAACGCCCAAACAAAAGCGCCTGAAGGCGGTGAAATAATTAAAGACGAATTTGGCAATCCTACGGGTATTTTTGTAGATAAAGCAGAATCGCTAATTACCCAGCATATGCCAGCCCCTTCAAAGCAAGATATAAGTGACTCACTAGATGCAGCAGGTAAGCATTTATTAAGTTTAGGCATTACCTCTACTCACGATGCAGGTATTGATAAAGCCACATGGGAGGTTTACAAAGAGCGCGGCGACCTTGGTAATTTACCGCTACGTATTGTGGCAATGTTAAGTGGTGCAAGCCCTGATTTAAATACAATGTTAAAGGCAGGCCGATACCACGACAAAAATGACTTTATGGAAATTCGCAGTGTTAAAGTTTACGCCGATGGCGCACTTGGCTCTCGCGGAGCCGCTCTGATTGAAGAATACGCAGACAGACCTGGTCACCATGGTTTAATGCTTGAAACACAAGAAAAACTCGAAGCGCTCTTTACACAAAGCTTTAAAAGCGGCTTTAGCGCAAATACCCACGCCATTGGCGATAAAGCAAATAAAGTAGTACTTGATGCTTATCAAAATGTGTTTAAAAAAACGGGCGGTATATTACTACGTAACCGAATAGAGCACGCACAAATTGTAACGCCTGTGGATATCCCTCGCTTTAAAGCGTTAAAAATAATCCCTTCAATGCAGCCAGTACATGCCACTTCTGATATGCATATGGCAGAGCAACGCTTAACTGAAAAACAATTAAGCGGTGCCTATGCTTGGCAAACATTTTTAAAGCAAGGATCGGTTGTTGCAGCAGGCTCTGATTACCCGGTAGAGCTTGCAAATCCATTTGATGGTTTGTATTCAGCCATTACACGCATGGATCATAACAAACTACCTGAAAACGGCTGGCGCGCAAGTGAAGTACTAAGCCGCGAAGATGCATTACGTGCATTTACTCTCGGTGGCGCTTATTCAGCTCATCAAGAATTTAAGGTGGGTAGTTTAGAAAAAGGTAAATGGGCCGACTTTATTTTAATTGATAAAGACTACTTTAAAGTGCCTGTTGACGAGATATACAAAACAAACGTGCTGCAAACATGGGTAGCAGGAATAAAACGATACGAAAAAACTAAAACAGAAAATACCACCGAAAAATAAAACTAAAAAAGGGTTAACGCAAGTTAACCCTTTTGGGTTGTGTAGGAAGGCACTTTTAGCTAAACATGTTTTTCACATCTTTTAGCATGTCGTTGTACTCATCACTTGTGAATAGCTGCATAGACGGTATAACGCCTTTGTCTATATACGTTTGCAGCGCTGCTGACTTATCAGAAACCTGTAATGTTCCCTCTAAAATAGCGCCTACTCGAATAAAGTCTACGTAACTAACTTTATCAGGTTTGTAACTTGGATCTGCCCAGCTTAGAGCTACATCAACAAACTCTTTAGGAAATTCCCACGCTTGCATAATCGACGAGCCAATTTTCCCACTCAGCTTTTGAATTGCGTGCGCTAAAAAGCTTGGGTTGGCAAACACTTCAGGGTGGCGCTCAGCTTCTGTTAAAATTGGTAATACACCAATATTATAAACAAGCGCAGCTAATGTAATTGAATCACGGTTTAATGAAGTGTGTTTATTGTTTTTTAAGTAAAACTCCATGAGTGTTATTGAATGGCTAGCAACCGTTAATGTTTTTTGCCATGCCTTACCCATGTAGCCTTTAATTAGCTCATTGTTTGATACAAATAATTGCTCCATAGCCATAGCCGTTGCAATATTTTTAATTTGGCGCAGTCCAATACGCGTCACTGCTTGATGCAAATTAGACACTTTTACAGAGCGTCCCATAATTGCACTATTAGCTACTTTTATCATACGAGCTGAAAGCGCTGGATCTTGTGAGATTACATCTGACATTTGCATTAAATTAACATCAGGGTTATCTGCAGCTTGGCGAACCTTAATCGCTACTTCAGGTAGCGTTGGTAAAACCAACGTATCGTTATTTATTCTATCGACTAGAATCGTTAATAAAGCGTTTTCTGTAGACATAAAGCTGCCGTCCTTTTGTGTTCAGCCTGTAAAGTAACTGCAAACTCAGGCAGTTAATTTTTATATTAGTAATATAATTAGTATTGTCTAACTTACCGATAAAGTTAAGAAAATTATAGAAGTTTATTTTTATTTATAATGTTTTACCGCTCATGCTTGCCTTACAACGCCAAATACTTGCTATTTACCATTTAGTTTTGCTTTAATGCACTCACAATAAGGAAGCGTTTGTACGTATTTAGCCTTTTAACTAAAGCAGTACAATTATTAAACTTACTTTTTAACAGGCAATATAATGATCTTAAATAAAATTAGCCAAGCAATTATGCTCTCTGGTGTTGTTTTTCTTAGTGCATGTTCTGAGCAAGCACCGTCTTCTACCGACAACACAGCCACAGAGCTTGCTCAAAAAAGCAGTGCACAATCAGGTCCTAAGCTTATTAATGCAGATAAACAACGTTTAGATATTTACACCGACTTTAGCTTGAAAAGTGATTTATCACACTTGAGTGACAACCAAAGAGCAATGGTTGCAAAGCTTATTGATGCTTCAAAAATAATGGACGAGTTATTTTGGAAACAATCTTTTGGCGAAAATAAAGACGCTTTTTTAGCAAAACTAAACGACGAAAAAGTACGTAAATTTGCCGATATTAACTACGGCCCATGGGATCGTTTAAATGGCGATGAAGCGTTTTTATCTAGCTATAAAGAAAAACCTCTTGGCGCACAGTTTTACCCTGCAGATATAACCAAAGAAGAGTTAAATAACGCAGATGTTGAAGACAAAACAGGCCTTTACTCTGTAATTAAGCGTGATGAGCAAGGTAAACTTTATAGTGTGCCATATTCGAAAGAGTACGCCGTTGAGCTTGCAAAAACAGCCGACCTTTTACGTGAAGCAAGTAAACTTGCTGACGATAAAGAGTTTGCTAATTACTTAAACCTACGTGCTGACGCTCTACAAAAAGATGATTTCCAAGTATCTGACTTTGCTTGGATGGACATGAAAAACAACCCTGTAGATGTGGTTATTGGACCAATTGAAACTTATGAAGATCAATTATTTGGCTACCGTGCTGCTTATGAATCTTACGTACTTATTAAAGATTTAAAATGGAGCGAACGTTTAGCTAAATTTGCAGCATTTTTACCTGAACTTCAAAAAGACTTACCTGTTGATGCTAAGTACAAACAAGAAGTACCAGGCTCTGACGCCGATCTAAATGCCTATGATGTTGTTTACTACGCAGGGCATTCAAACGCTGGCAGCAAAACAATTGCAATTAACTTACCAAACGATGAGCAAGTACAGTTAGAAAAAGGGACTCGTCGCCTGCAACTTAAAAATGCAATGCGCGCTAAGTTTGATAAAATTTTAGTGCCAATTTCAAAGCAGTTAATTGTACCTGAGCAGCGTAAACACATTACTTTTGATGCATTTTTTGCCAATACGATGTTCCATGAAGTCGCTCACGGTTTAGGTATTAAGAATACAATCACAGGTAAAGGTACTGTTCGTCAATCATTACAAGAACACGCAAGTGCGCTTGAAGAAGGTAAAGCCGACATTTTAGGCCTTTACATGATTGAGCAATTACTTAAAAAGGGCGAAATTACAGAAGGAACTATTGAAGATTATTACACGACCTTCATGGCGGGTATATTCCGCTCAGTTCGTTTTGGAGCATCAAGTGCGCATGGTAAAGCAAATATGATCCGCTTTAACTTTTTTGCTCAAGAAGGCGCTTTTTCTAAAAATGAAGAAGGCCTGTACCGCGTTAATATGGAAAAAATGAGCATTGCAATGGCCAAGCTTTCTCGCTTAATTTTAACCTTACAAGGTGATGGCGATTACGAAAAAGTAGATCAACTAATTGCAACGCATGGCGATATAAAAGAAGAACTTGCTGAAGACTTAGAAAAACTAAGTAAAGCAAATATCCCTGTAGATGTAACGTTTAAGCAAGGTAAGGAAGTACTAGGGCTTAAGTAGTTTTAGTTAAACTTAGCTAAACCCTAAAAAAGCGTTGCAGCTTAAAACTGCAGCGCTTTTTTTAACTCTGTAATTTGTACATCTGTATACGGCACAGCTGGATACTTACCCCAAATTGGCGCAGGCCAAGCAGCATCAGTAGTAAAGCGTGCAATATGGTGAATATGTAATTGCGGCACCATATTACCCAAAGCCGCTATGTTTAACTTATAAGGGCTAAACACATCCATTAATAATTTACTTAGCTTGGCTGACTCTTTTAAATACACAATTTGATCATCCTCAGATAAATCAATTATCTCTTTTAAGTTAGCCTGCCTAGGCACTAATACAAACCACGGATATTGGCTGTCGTTCAATAAAAGTACTTTACACAGTGGCCAATCGGCAAGCTCTATACAGTCGCGTTTAAGTTCTGGCGCTAGTTTAAATTCAGGGTTAGTCATTGTTATGTCCTACTTTGTCTTTAATAATCGCCACTTTATAGCATTTAGTTGCAGTTGCACACGCTTGGCTTTACCATCAAAGCAATATTTATAATAAGCTAAGGCAACCTTGTGCTAAAAAAAATAAAACACCTCTCACTAGCCCTCCCATTAATGGTTGGCGCTATTAGTGTTCAAGCAAAACCTTTATCGTTGGAGCGTATTTTTGACGATCCGAGCCTTTCGGGTAAATCACCTGTACAACTTAAATTTTCGCCTGACGGCAGCCGTGTAACTTATTTACAAGGCAAAAGCGATGACTACAACCGCTACGATTTATGGGAATACAATCTAAAAGATAACACCAACCGTGTGCTAGTTGATTCGGCAAAGTTATTTTCAGGCCCAGAAAACCTATCTGATGAAGAAAAAGCACGCCGCGAACGCCAACGTATTTTTGGTAAAGGCATATTAGAATACAAATGGTCTAAAGACGGTAAAGCACTTTTATTCCCACTTAACGGCGACCTTTACTATTACGATTTAGCCTCTGCTAAAAGTAAAAAACTAACCGACACTGAAACATTTGAAACCGATGCACGCTTTTCACCTAAAGGTAACTACGTATCGTTTATTCGAGAGCAAAACCTATTCGCTTTAGAGCTTGAATCAGGTAAAGAGATTCAGCTTAGTAAAGATGGCGGCGGCGTAATTAAAAACGGCATGGCCGAATTTGTAGCTCAAGAAGAAATGAGCCGCATGACGGGTTACTGGTGGTCAGGTGATGAAACTAAAATTGCTTATACCCGCGTTGACGAAACTCCAGTAAAAGAAGCTATCCGTAACGAAATTTACGCTGATGAAGTTAAATTATTTAACCAACGCTACCCGTTTACAGGTACTGATAACGTAAAAATTCAACTCGGTGTGGCTAAGCTAAATGACCAAAAAGTAGATTGGATTGATTTAGGTAAAGATGAAGACATTTATATCGCGCGTGCTAAGTGGCTAAAAGACGGCAATACACTGTCTTACCAATGGCAAAATCGCTCGCAACATAAATTAGAGCTTCGTTTTTATAACAGCGAAACTAAAGTCCAAAAAGTAGCATTAATCGAAAACAGCGAAACGTGGATTAACTTACATTTTGATCTTGAGTTTTTAAAAGACAAAAAACATTTTGTATGGGCATCTGAGCGCGACGGTTTTAAACACTTATATCTGTATCGCACAAACGGTCAACTTGTTCGCCAAATTACCTCAGGTGATTGGGCTGTTGATAGCTTAAAAGGTATTGATGAGAAAAAAGGCATTGTTTACTTTGCCGGTCGAAAAGATACACCGCTTGAAAGCCATTTATACAGCGCGCCTTTATTTAAAAAAGGCGATGCCAAACGTATCACCGAAAAAGGTCAGTACCATAATGTTGTGCTAGCAAAAGACAGCAAAACCTTTATCGATAATAGCTCGTCTGATAATAAACCAAACTCAGCAGCGCTTCGTAAAGTAAACGGCGAATTTATTACATGGCTTGAAGAAAATAAGCTTGATAGTAACCATCCGCTTACTCCTTATTTAAGCGACTTAACAAAACCAGAATACGGCACAATTAAAGCCGAAGATGGCCAAGTTATGCATTACCGTTTATTTAAGCCTAGCAACATTACTGATGGCAAAAAGCACCCTGTTATTGTTAACGTATACGGCGGCCCGCATGCTCAACGAGTGACGAATAGCTGGCGCAGTAAAAACTTGTACTTTCAGTACATGGCGCAACAAGGTTACGTAATTTTTCAACTGGATAACCGTGGTTCGTACAACCGTGGTAAAAAGTTTGAAGATGCTATTTATAAAAACCTAGGCGTGGTTGAAGTTGCCGATCAAATTAAAGGCGTAGAGTTTTTACGTACACTTGATTACGTAGACCCACAACGCATCGGTGTTTATGGCCACAGCTACGGCGGCTACATGGCGCTTATGACTATGTTTAAAGCGGGCGATTACTTTCAAGCCGGCGTATCGGGTGCTCCTGTAACCGATTGGGCTCTATACGATACGCATTACACAGAACGTTATTTAGGTCATCCTGATACAAATGCTAAAGGTTATGAGGACAGCGCAGTATTTCCATATGCAGATGGCTTAAAAGGCCCATTAATGATTTATCATGGAATGGCTGACGACAACGTATTGTTTACGCATTCAACTAAATTGTTTAAACAACTACAAGATAACGAAAAACAGTTTGAAATGATGACCTACCCAGGCTCTAAGCACAGCCTACGTGGTAAACAAGTGCAAACACACTTACATCAAACAATTACAAACTTCTTTAATCGCCATTTTGACGTTAAATAAGCAAGTAAAGTAATAACAGACTAAAGGCTGATTGATAAATCAGCCTTTTTTTTGCATTAATAGGCGTTAAGCCTAGATTAAACTCTTTTTTTAGCTACGCTTATTCTATGCGCTAAAGCGCACACTTTTTGAGGATAAATGTATGCCTAATCTACGAAGTTTTAGTATATCCCAGCGTTTTTCACTGTTAATAGCCATAGTTGTATTTGGACTAATAGTACTTAGTATATCGAGCCTAACTCATCAATATAGTTCGCTAAAAGACGAGCAATACATAAAAACACAAAATGTAGTAGAAACTGCGTACAGTATAATCGAGCATTATCATGCGCTTGAACAAAATAACACTCTCACTCAACAACAAGCTCAATCACAAGCACTTGATGCAATAAGAGCACTGCGCTACGACAAAACCAATTACTTTTGGATTAACAATTACCAGCCAACAATGGTTATGCATCCTATAAAACCTGCGCTTGAAGGAAAAGACTTAACCAATAACAAAGACCCTGACGGCAAAACATTATTTGTTGATATGGTAAATATAGTGAAGAAAGATGGCGAGGGTTTTATCCCTTATAAATGGCCAAAACCAGGTAAAGATAAACCTGTTGAAAAAATCGCATTCGTTAAAGGTTTTAATCAGTGGCAATGGATTATTGGCTCAGGTGTTTATCTTGATTCAATTGACGAAGCATTTAGCGAGCAACGTAATCTAATAGTCGTCAGTGCAATAATTATGATTATTGCTGTTATTTTACTTAGTTACTTTATAGGCAAGAGCATTTTAATACCTACTCGTTTAGCAGCCGATATGATGAAAGATATTTCACAAGGTGAAGGCGATTTAACTCGTACATTAAATGAATCCGGTAACGATGAAATATCTGAACTATCACACTCATTTAATTTATTTGTTTTAAAAATGCGAGAGTCTCTTGTTCATGTATCACAAAGTGCAAACGATGTAAGCGAACATGCGCATACAGTTGATGATTCAAGTAGAACAAGCCACTCGTTTATTGAGCTTCAAAACGATAGCTCAACCCAAGTTGCAGCTGCCATGGAGCAAATGACTCACCAAATACATGATGTAAGCCGTAACGCCGAAGCCGCAGAGCAAGCAGCTAAAGATGCAGCACAAAACGCATCAACGGGTAAAAATGTGGTTGCGCAAACAATTACAGCAATAGAAACACTCTCAAGCAACATAGAAACAGTCAGTCGTGTAACAGAAGATTTAGCCAACGAGAGCCATAATATAGGCTCTGTACTTGATGTAATAAGAAGCATCTCGGAGCAAACAAACTTACTGGCATTAAATGCTGCCATTGAGGCTGCTCGCGCAGGAGAGCATGGCCGAGGATTTGCTGTTGTTGCAGATGAAGTAAGAACACTGGCCAGTCGTACAGGCCAAAGTACCGACGAAATTCAAACCATGATCACTAAACTTCAAGAAGGTGCAAAAGCAGCAGTAGAAGCAGTTAAATCAAGCCAAGCACTTTCAGTTTCTACCGTAGATCAGGCGTCATCAGCCAATACTTCACTTAATGAAATAGAACGACTTGTTTCAATTATTACCGAAATGAACAGCCAAATCGCACGTGCCACAGAACAGCAAACTCAAGCTGCCGACGAGGTTAATTTGCGTATTAATGAGCTATCTCAATCAACTGAGCAATCATTAAATAATACTAAACAGCTTACCGATGCCAGTGATAATCTTAAACAAAGTAGCCAAGAGCTTTCAAGCGTAGTTAATCGTTTTAAATTAGATTAATCGATACCGTTCTCATTAAATGCAAAAAGCTCTGAATTAACAGGGCTTTTTTATTGCATGTAAGTTTTTAGCTTACAAACAGTAACGTGCAAACAAGCTCGTTACTGATGCAGCCGTTGGCTTGCCATGCTGCCAATCACCGCCTTCAACACCGCTTCCTGCAATGTCCATATGCACATAAGGCAAAGGTTGTGCAGAGTCGTTACCGTGCTTATCAAGCCCACCAACAATAGCCATAAACGCCATAGGGAACTGATGCCCACGAGCAGTAACAGCAGATGCTGCGTTATTGCTCGAGAGTACATCGTCAGCTAGCGTGCGTGGTTTAATAAAGTCGTAATCTTCACGGCGAGAGCGCGATACTTCTGCGCCATCGGCCCACAAATCTCCAAGGTCAGCTATTTGACGTGAAACACCAGCGCTACGAGCTGGACCGTTTTCAACATACGCACCGTAAGGACCCATTGCACGTGCCGCGTGACCCGTTAATGTAGCTACAGTAAACAACGTTGGGTTTATTTCGCCTTTAGCTAAATCTTTCATTTCGCTAAGCAGGTCGCCCATTGCTAAGCGCCCTTCTGCATCGGTATTACCAATGCGTACACGGATACCTTCGCGGCTAGTAATAATTTCATCTGGCACAAAACAATCCGAGCCAATAGAGTTACGAACAACAGCCAAGTACGATACTACTTTAACGCCTTTAGGCTGATAATCCGCAACGGCTTTCATAAAGCCCGCAACAGAAGCTGCGCCACCTTTATCGCGACTCATGCCTGCCATATGACCACCTACTTTTAAATCTGCACCGCCTGTATCGTATACAAGACCCTTACCTACAAACATAAGTGTACGAGTAATTTCGCCCTCTGGTACATATTCAAGCTTAACAACACGTGGGTGATGGCGCTCAACTGCATACGATGCACGAGCAACAGTGCTTAGCATTGGGTAGTTTTTATCAATAGCTGCAATATCATCAATTACGTCAACCGCAATGTTTGAGCCTTTAAATAAATCAACGCAGTAATCAGCAAAACGTGGTGGAGCCATACGCTCAGGTTCAGTGCCACACAAGTCACGCGCGGCATATTGGCCTGCAGCAATTGCATTAACAGCTTTGATTGTTTGCTCGCTTGCGCCAACTAAACCAATTTGAGTAATAGGTTCAATACTTTCACCGTGATATTCACGCGCTTCTAATGGCTGCCATAAGGCTTGGCAAGCGCCTAAATAAGCAACTTCTAAAGCATGCTGATAACGGCTATCGCCATTTAAATTTGGTAAAAATAATGCAGGGTTAACACTACCCGACGCTTTTGCTTCGTTAATTGCTAATTTAGCAGCATCAAAATAACGACGCACGTCGTCGTAATCTCTATTTAACGGACCCGTTGGCGCAAGTACAACGCGTTTTTTTTCAATCACTAATAAAGTAACTTGTTTACCAATACGAGAATCAACTTTTGCCTGGTCTAAAATAGCATCACGTAATGTGTTATTTGGTAATAGAGAAAAGTCATCACTAATAATAATAAGCGCATCATGAGATGTGCATTCAAGGCTTGCACTAACCGCTTGAGGGTATGCCATAAATAAAGTCCTGTTAGAAAACATAAGCCCCTATTATCGTCGATTTAAATATTGAAGACCAGCAAGGTGCGATGAGCTAATTATACAACTTGCCAATAAATGGCAACTTGGGGTTACAGGCTTTACAGCTTAATCGAGAATACTCAGTTGGAAGTTTTGTTCTGGCTCGCTTTTAATGCCAACGCCTATGCCAAGTAATCTTACAGGTTGTTGTAGCCCTCGTTGATAGGCCTTAGTAAGGAGTTGAATAAATATTTCTGTGTTTAGCTCGTGGTATGCCTGATCGGCTGAGGTCACTACAAAATTTGCAAACTTCACTTTAACACTCAGCTTATTAATACGGTTTTGTAATTGCTGTTTATTAAGCCTTAAAACTAATTCGTCTAACAATTTTGGCAGCTCATCTAAGCACTCTTGCAAACTTGTTTTATTGTATTCGTAGGTATGCTCAACACTCAGCGACTTTCTGATGCGATCTGTTGATACTTTACCAACATATTCACCTGCACATTTTTGATAAAGCGACACACCAAAATTACCCACATGTTGCTGCATCCAGTTAACGCCTTTTTCACGTACATCCTTGCCGGTATATAAGCCTTTTAAATTTAGCTTTTCGAGCGTTACTTTACCCACCCCCGGAATTTTCCCCAGCGGTAATTGCGCTAAAAAATCATCGACCTCATGAGGCAAAACGACAAATTGACCATTCGGTTTTTTTTCGTCGCTGGCTATTTTGGCAATAAATTTAATCGGTGCAATGCCTGCTGATGCAGTGAGCCCGGTGGCATTGTAAATATCGGCTCTTATTTGCTGTGCAATAAGTGTGGCACTGCCTTTACAAGCGGTGCTGTCTGTTACATCTAGGTAGGCTTCGTCTAAAGAAAGAGGTTCAACTAAATCTGTGTAGCGGCTAAATACTTCACGTATTTGATTTGAAGCTTCTTTGTATACAGCCATGCGCCCAGGAACAATAACTAAATCGGGGCATAATTGTTTAGCATGATAGTTCGACATAGCCGATCGCACGCCATATTCTCTCGCTATATAGTTAGCGGTTGAGAGCACGCCTCGTCGGCTATTGCCTCCAATAGCAAGCGGTACACATGCAAGTTTTGGATTATCTCGCATTTCTACTGCTGCATAAAAGCAATCCATGTCTATGTGAATAAACTTCTTCATCACCACAACAATAACTGGTTATTTATACAGTCATTATTATAGAATCAAATGTGATAAGCAAGTCTAGGGCCTGTTTATCTTTCGAGGTTAAATTTGCAGCAGTATGTTTGGTATTTAGGCAAGGCAGAGCCTATGTAGTGTGGTTATTCCCCATAAATAGGCGATAACGTAGCACAAATGCCAAACATACGCTGCCCGAAGGGTTCTGCCTAGGGGCAATTTATTCTTTGTTGCTCGGTTTTTACTTAGCCCACTAGGTCACAAACCTCGCGCCGCGATTAAATAGCCCCTAGATTGAACAAATTTTAATCCTGAAAGGTCAACAGGCCCTAGTTAGCGATTAAAAAAAGCGCTTATTACCTTCTTGCTCTTTATAACCGCGCAACCAAAACATAACCTCGAAAAAAAACCCCGCTAACATTAAAATAATAGCGCCTGATTCGTTACCCATTGCGTAACAGGTAAAAGAAGCTATAAAAACCAAACAAGCTAAGGACCAATTAATTATGTTCTGCATATTTCTACCTCTGTGTGTTTTTGTGTTTGTCTGTGTAATTTAACTGTAGACCTAAAATTAAATAGGTACAATCATCTTATAAAAAAACATGCCATTAATTACCTTGAGCTCGTAACCCCATGTTGATAATCTAAGTACTTTAAAATTAAGGGCCAATAAATAATGCAAACGTTTAAAGATCAGCACCCTATCCATACCGACATCACCGTAGCGTGGGCTGATATGGATGCACTACAACACGTAAATAATGTAGTGTATTTACGTTACTTTGAAATAGCCCGAATCGACTTCTTAAATAAAATAAATCTGTTCGATACAATAAGCCCTAATGGCGTGGGCCCGGTAATAAGCGAAAATAACATTCGTTATAAACGCCCAGTTACATTCCCAGATACGCTTACAGTCGGTGTTACTATTTCTGATATAAAAACAGACCGGTTTGTTATGAATTACACCGTATTTAGTCACGCACAAAACGCTATAACAACCACAGGCACTTCAAAAGTGGTTATGTTTGATTTTGAAACAGGCCAAAAAGCCCTCATTGCAGAGCCTCTTTTATCGGCGTTAGTTAGCTACTCTCAAGACGAGCAATAAGGAATTCTCATGCAATACAGCCCACTTGGCAGCAGTGGTATTAACGTTTCAAGAGTATGTTTAGGCAGTATGACTTGGGGTAAACAAAATACTCAAAGCGATGCTGATGAACAAATAGCCTATGCGCTAGAGCAAGGCGTAAACTTTATTGATACAGCCGAAATGTATGCAGTACCGCCCTCTCCAGAGACCTATGGTAAAACTGAGGAAATTATTGGCGATTGGCTATCGCGTAATCAGCAAAAGCGCAGCGATGTGGTACTTGCTACAAAAATTGCAGGCAATGGATTATCGTGGGTACGTGATGGTGGCAATATTACGCGCCAAACGGTAATAGAAGCCGTAGACGATTCACTTAAGCGCCTTAAAACCGACTACATTGATTTATATCAGCTGCATTGGCCAAACCGCTCTACCCCGCACTTTGGCAGACAATGGCCCGGCACTCTTAAATTTACCGACGTAAATACACAAGAGCAGCAAGCTAGTATGCTTGATATTCTAGAGGGCCTTAATGAATGTGTTAAAGCAGGTAAAATTAAGCACTGCGGTTTATCTGACGATACGCCATGGGGTATAAGCCAGTTTTTAAGTTTGGCCAAAGAGCATAACTTACCGCGTATGGTATCTATTCAAAATGAGTTTAGCCTAGCGCACGCTAAAGATTGGCCGTATTTAATAGAACAATGTGTTCATGAAGATATTGCGTATTTACCATGGTCACCTCTAGCGGCTGGTTTATTAACGGGTAAATACTTAAACGGCGCGCGCCCAGAAGGATCTCGTTGGACCTTCATGCAGCGCAACGGTATTTTTAGAGATACACCCAATGCAGAGCAAGCCACTAAGCAGTATGTTGAGCTGGCTCATGCAAACAATATTACTCCAGCACAACTAGCACTCGCATGGTGTAACCAAGTAGATGGCGTAACCTCTTCAATTATTGGTGCAACAAGCATAGCCCAATTAAAAGAAGATATTGATGCATTTAACATCACGTTAAGCGACGAAATTCTTAGTGATATTAACACTATATTTAGAAACCATCCGATGCCTTATTAAGCATGTATGAGTTAAAGCAGCCTTGAATGAGGTTGCTTTTTAACTAAAATATTTGACCCTACTACAACCAACACTATACTTTTATTAAGTTTTCTTAATTCAACGAACACTTATCAATGCTGAAAAACGGATACTATGCATTTTGCTTATTAATTGTATTTAACGCGCATGCTGTTGAACAAAAATTACAGCCTCTAGAAGAAATTATTTGGCTGCAAAGTTACACGCCCTCTTTTCATATAGCTAAAAGCGAAAGTGCACCACAAGGCGGTATTTGCGACAACCTAACCGAGCAACTCATTAGAACCATAACAGATGTAAAACATACCCGCTTAATTGTCCCTCAGCAGCGTATAAATAAATATTTAAGTGAAGGAAAAAGCGTATGCTTCCCGTGTGTTATTTATAAAAAACATAATAACCAACTACTTAACTACTCAAATCCAACAACGGTATATCCCCCATTTTCAATTATCACGACTAAAGAGCTAAAGCCCAAATTAGAAGAAAAGCACGGCTCGCCTATTCACCTTATTAATTTATTAACCGACCCGCAATACGTATACGGCCAAGCGGCTGCACGTAAATTTACAACTAAAATTAATACAATTATTGAAAACACAAAACAAGATAAAGAATCGTCGTTAAGTTGGAGTAGCGAAAATGAAAGTCAGGCTGTTATAGCACGCTTGAGTCATGGCTTTTTAGACTACTCAATTGATTACCCGTTTATGGCCGATTACTTTAATAAACAAGGGGAATATACGAATATAGAGAGTGTACCAATTGCAGAAAATGACATTCAATTTATACGAGGAGCAATAGGTTGTGCGGCTAACGCACCTAATAATTTTGCACAGCAAGCGCTTAAAAAAATTAACCGCGCACTAAAAAACAATGTACTACAATCGCCTGAGTATCAACAAAGTCAGCATAATTGGCTTAAAACTACCTTTGCCGACTTTGATCAACACTACCAACAGCAAGTTATTAATTTTTACTTACTTGCCACTGATGCTCAAGCAAGCACTGATCATTAGCATAAAGTGCCACAGCAAAAATACTTTTAGCTGTTACCTCGCCTACGCCCGACGGTGTGCCTGTCATTACTACATCACCATCTTCTAAGCTCATAAATTCACTAATTTCTTGTAAAATTGAGTCCGGATTATGCAGCATAAAATGAGTATCGCCTTGCTGAACTACTTTATTATTAATTTTAAGTTCAAAGGTAAAGTGCTTCATTGCATCAGTTAGCGCTACAAAATCAGTTAAAATTACAGAGCCGTCGAACGCTTTAGCGCGCTCCCATGGAAGCCCTTTATTTTTTAATTTACTTTGCACAGTACGCTTAGTTAAATCAAGGCCGAGTCCAACACCTACAAATTTTTTATTTTTAACTACAAAACATAGCTCGGTTTCATAATGCAACGTATCGCCGTTGTGAGCTGCAAATAACGTGTTAGTAATTGCGCTATTTGGTTTGTTAAATAAAACCATTTGATCTGGCGTTTCGTTATTTAGCTCTGCAATGTGTGCTGTATAATTACGGCCAACACACACTACTTTTGATGGTGTTAATTCTTCAGATACTAACTTTATTGAATGCATATAAATAATGTCTCAGTTATTGGACCTGTTGACCTTTCAGGATTAAAGTTTGTTCAATCTAGGGGCTATTTAATCGCGGCGCGAGGTTTGTAACCTAGTGGGCTCGATAACTGCTCCTGCGTTATTCTACTGACTTACATCCATGTAAGAATAAGTAAAAACCGAGCAAAGCTTCCGCGTCCTGCTCACGCCCCTTACCTAAATCCATGTAGGCAACAAAGAGTAAATAGCCCCTAGGAAGAACCCTTTGGCAGCGCCTGTTTGGCATTAATGCTACGTTATCGCCTATTTATGGGGAATAGACCACACTGTATAGGCTCTGCCTTGCCTAAATACCAAACAGACTGCTGCAAATTTAACCTCGAAAGATAAACAGGCCCTAACTAATAAGCGTTTCAAGCAAGCTCAAATTAATAGGTTTAAGTAAAACTCGATCAATATTTAAATCTTTTATTTCTTTAGGATCTGGCTCTGCCCCACTTACAATTACTAAACGTAGCTCTGGATATCGCTCATTAACTTGCTGGCCTAAATCAATGCCACGCCCATCGGGTAAATGCATGTCTAACAATACCTTATTAAATTGCTGGTCGTGATTAAGTATTTGCAAACATTGTGCGCAGCTAGACGCAATGACGGTTTCAACGCCTAGACTTTCTAAAAGTAGCTGCGTAATTTGCGCTGCATCGTGATCGTCTTCAACAAGTAAAAAGCGCTGCTTTTTCTCGGTTAAGCCCTTAC
Organism: Pseudoalteromonas sp. Z1A6; assembly: GCF_011378745.1. NCBI lineage: Bacteria > Pseudomonadati > Pseudomonadota > Gammaproteobacteria > Alteromonadales > Pseudoalteromonadaceae > Pseudoalteromonas > Pseudoalteromonas sp. Z1A6. The sequence goes on along the minus strand of NZ_WTKW01000015.1, from coordinate 7,317 downwards.
TACAATTTATATCTTTAGCTTGTGGTGCATGCTCTGGCGCTACCAAATAATCTTGCAAACATTGATATAAAGCCGCGCTATCAACAGGTTTTGGTATTACATCGTTAAAGCCTAGTGCAGCAAGCTCCTCATGTATGCCTTTCATAGTAGCGGCAGTGAGCGCGATTATTGGGCCTTTGTAACCCATTTTTCTAAGCTCTATGGTAGCTTCCTTGCCGCCCATTACAGGCATATGAATATCAATAAAAATAATGTCGTAAGGCGCTTTATACGCATCTGCAATACGCACTTTTTCAAGCGCTTGTTGACCGTGCTCAGCGTAATCTACTCGCGCGCCACAGGTACTGATCATATGACCAACTAGCATGCGTAAATCACGTAAATCATCAACAACCAATACTCGCCCATGTACTTTGCAAGGAGCCAATTTATTTTGTAACTGCGGAGCACTACTAAAATTAAGTACTTGTCGCTCTACTTCGCTAATATCACCGGGGTAAACCGAAATAGTAAACATAGAGCCTTTACCAACTTCAGAGTGCAAACTAATATCACCGCGCATACGCGCTAACAGCTCAGCACATATTGCTAAGCCAAGACCTGCACCACCTACAGAGCGCGATTCTACATCAGCTATTTGCTCAAACGGTTTAAATATCAGTTCTTGTTTTTCAGGGGCTATACCCATTCCTGAATCTTTAATACTAAAAAATAGCATTTCAGTGTCATTAACCCATTGCGTCCACGCATTAACAACAATTTCGCCTTTATCGGTAAACTTAACCGCATTATTTATTAAATTTATTAAAATTTGGCGAACTCTTGTTGCATCAAGTCGTGCAACTAAAGGTAATGGCTGATGAGATTCAAAGCGCAGCGTAAGCCCCTTATCAAGCACCGATACGCGCATTAACGTGTATACATCGGCAAGCATGCTATCAAGGTTAACTTCACTTAAGGTTAGCTCTAACTTATCGGCTGCTATTTTAGACAAGTCGAGCACATCGTTTAATAGGCTCAATAAGTGTTTACCGTTTCGATAAATTACACCTAACTCATTTTCTGCTTGCTGACTAAAGTCGCTCTGCATTAATAGCTCGGTATAACCTAAAATAGACGATAGAGGAGTTCGTAATTCGTGGCTTAAATGCGCTAAAAATCGGTCTTTAGAACGGTTTTCTGCTTCGGCTTTTAAACGCTCTACTCGCTCACCTTCAACATCTTTACGCGCCAAAGCATAGCGAATAGCACGCGCAAAGCGGCTAGAGCTCATTTCTGTTTTTATTAAATAATCTACCGCGCCAGCATCAAGTGCCGCCGAATCTAGTTCGTCGTTTGACTGCCCGGTAAGCATAATAATAGGGCCGCTAAAACCATTCGCAATGGCCTCTTTTAATACATCTAAACCATTAGATGCACCCAAGCGGTAATCAAGCAGGCAAATGTCATGCTCATTTTTGCTAAGCGTTTCAATTGCCTGCTCTGGGGAGCTTATCCATTGAATGTTAAACGTGTGTGAATCCAATTGGTCCAGATAGTCGCAGGTGAGTATGTAATCATCTTCATCATCTTCTACAAGCAGCAACTGAGTCACTTTATCTAACATACAATCTCCTTTAATCGTTAAATGTTGTCGGTAGCTCTACAAATTCTACCCAGTATTTTCCAAGTGTTTTCATTAAATCAACTAGGCCATCAAACGTTACAGGTTTTGTAATGTAAGATGCAGCGCCTAGGTTATACCCTTTAACCATGTCTTCTTCTTGCTTAGACGTAGTTAAAATTACAACCGGAATACCCTTTAAGTTAGGGTTTGCTTTAATTGCTTCAAGCGCTTCACGACCATCCATTCTAGGCATATTTAAATCAAGCAATATAAGCCCTGGACGAGGCGATGTTGTTTTGTCTACAAACTTACCTTTACGCTCTAAATATTCAAGTAACTCAACGCCATCTTCAACAAAGTGAAGCTCGTTAAGTACACGGCTTTCGGCAAGGGCATCTTGTGTTAACAAACGATCATCTTCATCATCGTCTGCCATTAAAATAGTAATCGGTTTTACTTTTGTATAGGGCATTTAAGCCTCTCCTTGCAATGTGAAAAGCGCAGCTTCCACAGGTAGTTTTATGGTGAAAGTTGCACCTTCACCGTCTTTACTTTGGGCTGTAATTGTTCCGCCATGTCGCTCCACAATACGCCTACATACAGAAAGGCCAATACCCGTGCCTTTATACTCTGAGCGGCCATGTAAACGCTGAAACGGTACAAATATTTTATCAGCGTAGTCTTGTGAAAAACCAATGCCATTGTCTTCTATTGTAATAACTTGAAAACTTAATTCGGTATTGTGGTCAGCACTAAAGATATTTTCATGCTGGTAACTAATTTTAATATGTGGACTTACATCTGGGCGTCTAAATTTCACCGCATTCGACAACAAATTTAAAAACAATTGCTGCATTTGGCTTTTATCAGCCTGAATAACCGGTAAGTCTTCTACATCTACTTGTGTATTAGACTCATCTATCGCAATTTCTAAATCACTTAATATATCAGTTAGCACTTCGTTTAAATTTGTATCGTCAAAGTCTTTACCACGCGTTGCTATACGCGAAAACTCTAATAAATCGTTTATTAAGTTAGACATACGTTGAGCTGCATTTTTCATACGGCCAATGTAATCAATCCCTTTTTCACCAAGTTCATCTTTAAACATTGTTTCAAGGCGATCGCTAAAGGCTTGAATTTTTCTAAGTGGTTCTTGTAAATCATGGCTCGCCACAAAAGCAAACTCTTCAAGCTCTCGGTTACTTCGGCTCAACTCGTCAGAATACAACGTTAACTCTTGCGTACGTTCAGACACTTTCGTTGCTAGTGTTTCGTTTTGTTTTTCAAGCTCAAAACGATACTGTGCTGAATTTCTTAAATTAAGGCGCGTCATAATAAACATACCAATAATAAGTAGCGCACTTGTTATTGCCGTTATAGCAAACGTAATTTTAGCCTCATTTTTTATCTTTGCTAACTTAGAAAAATGACTCACTTTGAAAAGTAATTCGCGGTCTTGTATTTCATTTACGTGTTCACGGATTTGCCTATAAAGATCTCGTCCTTTATGTGTATTTAGCACATACAATGCACGTCTTTCTCTATCATCAAGTGCAAGGTTAACGGTTTTTTTAAGCTCGTTAATTTTACTATCTACAAGCACTAGTAACTGAGCAATACGATCTGCTTGGCCATCAATTTCAGAGTGGAGCGATTTAACATGATCCGTTTGTGCCTGTATTTGCCCAATCGCATCATAGTAAGGCGTTAAATAATCAGCCTCTTCAGTTAATAAATAACCACGTTGACCCGACTCAGCCTGCACTATAGATAAATGCAATTGCTCAATTGCCGTTGTCAGCATACTTGTGTTGTCTAAACTCTTTTGGGTTTGTGTTAAACCTTGAATAGTGTTCAATGCTAAAAATGCGTTACCTACAATAATACTCAACACAACAACTATAAAAGCTGCCCAAGTAATATTCGCTTTACTTTGATGTTTTTGCTTGTTCATTAGCTTCCCGAGTTAGTGTTTAAACAACACTGTATTTATTGAGAGTCTGATATTTTTTGTAAACTTTCGCTGCACTGTTGGCAATTATTAATAATTTTATCAAGTGCATCTAACGCTTTTTCTTTTGGCATATCGTTTTCAAGTACCAATTTAATAAGCTCGGCATTCATCGAAATACGATTTAGCGGCCCTCTTGCATCGTGTACTAACTTATTAAGCTGCTCTGTTTGGTTATCGGATGTCATGCCCTTCCTCAGATCTATTTATATTCGCCAATACCGCCATACGCATTAAGGCGGTTATAAAGTGTTTTTGTACTAATACCTAACATTTGCGCAGCAAGTGTTTTATTACCTTGCACTTTATCAAGCGTTGCATGAATAAGTTCTTTTTCAACTTCTTCAATTGTTTGCCCTGCCGATACTGGCTTTTCTGCAGTTTGATTATTAACACGCGAAAACGGCGATTCTAAATTGTCAGGCAAAATAATATCGCTAGTTTGCGGATCACTCATAATAAATGCACGGTGTATCGCATGGCGAATTTCGCGCACGTTACCCGGCCATTCATAGCTTTGCAACTCTTTAAGCTGCGCTGGCGTCCAGCTAAATGCTGTGCCATTTTCGTCATTAAGTTGATCTAAAAAGGCTTTAGCTAATAAAGGAATATCTTCTTTTCTATCGCGTAGTGGCGGTATATCAATAGGAAAAACCGCTAGCCTAAAGTAAATATCTTCACGAATAATATTATTTTTTGCTAAATCGGTAAGCGAGCGGTTAGTGGCTGAAATAACACGGCAATTTGTTGGTATTTCTCTGTTACCACCGACGCGCGTTACTTTTTTAGTTTCAAGCACTCGCAGTAAATTTGGCTGCATATCAATTGGCATTTCGGTTACTTCATCTAAAAATAAAGTACCGTTATTTGATTGCTCAAATACCCCTTCTTTACGCGCTATAGCACCGGTAAAGGCGCCTTTTTCATGACCAAATAACTCACTACCAATTAACTCTTTTGAAAGCGCACCACAGTTACTCGCCACTAACGGGCCTTCACACTGGCTAGCGTTATGGATAGCTTGAGCAACTACTTCTTTACCTGCACCACTTTCACCCATCAACATCACGTTAGCATTTGTTTTAGCAACGCGTTCAATCATATTGTAAAGCTTGTGCATGACCTCTGATTCGCCAATTAAGCCACCAAAGTGACGCGTTATACCGCTCGACTTTGCTTTTTTAACTGCTTTTTTAGGGCCATTTAAAACCAGTTCTAAATCTTCGCGTTGTAATGGCTTTAATAAATGCCCTACATTTGGCTCACACATTTCAGCTAAAATACCTTTAACTGAAGGGTGGCCCGAAATAAGTGTAATTTTTGGAGATTGCCCAATCATTTTTAAATGATCGAGTAAATGCAGACCGCTGCCATCTGGCAACATAAAATCTAACAGCACATGATCAAAGGTATTATTTTCAAACCATTGATGCGCTTCTTTTAAACTGGTTGCGGTGCTTATATTGTGGCCGAGGAATTCGACTATGTGACATACAACGTCACTAAATTCGACGTCATCGTCTACTAAAAGTATGTTTAACATGATAAATCCCTATGCTTTTTTCTTATTCTACGCATCATAAATACTAATTTAAAGGCGCGCTTAAAATCTAATGACTTAAATAATTAAGTGATTCAATACTATTTATGTTACCAACTTAATATTTACGTATGCTTAAAAAAATCGATCACAAAAAAATAATTTAAATCGTTCCTATTCACACAATGATAGCAACTGATAATATAAACATCCCACAAAGGAGATGAAATGCAGCAATTAAAAACCCTGATTCATGCAGGTATTAATATCGACCAAGGCACTCAATTTACTCGCATAACAGGGCGTGCCATTGTAATTAAAAATAGTAAAATACTTTTAATGTACACAAACCGCTATGAAGATTACAGCTTGCCTGGTGGTGGCGTGGATGAAGGCGAAAGCATTGAGCAAGGCTTAATACGCGAACTAAATGAGGAAACAGGTGCACAGCAAATAAGTGTAGTAAAAGCCTTTGGACTCTACGAAGAGTATCGTCCTTGGTATAAAGACGATTTTGACATTATCCATATAAAATCGTATTGCTACGTATGTAATATTGCCGACGAACTTGGTAAAGCCCAGCTTGAGCATTACGAGCAACAAAATGGCATGACTGCTAAATGGGTCAATATTAATGATGCAATTGCACATAATGAGCGCACGCTTGCCAACAGCGAAAAACAAGGGCTTTCTATTTTGCGAGAAACCTACTTACTTAAAAAGATTGCTGAACAGCTTTTTTAACGTCTACTTACCTGTTTAAAAAACGAAATATACCGACCCCTAAGCTAATTTTTTAGGGGTATAAAACCGATATAGTCCTACTAAATTACTGGCCATAAATAGGCTTTCCATTAATACCGCAACCGGCGAGCCAACTAATATATTATGACTTATCCAAAGCGATGTACCCACCACCATAATTAAGCGTAAATACAGATCATTTTTTTGAAATGAGGCAAAAGTCTGAATAAGTGTTGCAGCAAGTGCCAAACCACTTAGCCAGCTATACCAAGTAATATAAACTGCTAAGCAACTAAGTAACATAAACGCCAACATTACCCATGTTTTTCGCGCAAATACACAATATAAATAACGTATTGCAGCAATTAACATTAAGCTGCCCGCACTAGCATGGCCAAGCATAAAAAAATGAGCTGACGTAAGTAAAACAGAACTAAATAAACACATTAAAATAAGTGAACGAGACTTAAACTGAAAAGAAGCTAAATCTAATAAAGTAGCGATGGCTACCAAGCACTGAGCAAATAAAAACATAGTGACTCCTGAAAAAACAGCAGTCTAACCAGCTTTACTATTTTTACCCTTAACTTAAGTTAAGTCGTTTACGAATTCGTGATAACGAAATAGCCGATATACCAATATACATAGCCACTTCGGTTAAGCTTAGCTGTGCAAGCCAGTGCGGCTTTTTTAGTAACAAATAACGATAACGCTGCTCAGGGCTATTAAGTAGTAAAAAAGCCTCCTTTGCCTCTTTAAATATAAGCTGCTGAGCAACAAGCTGGTTTTTAATGTCGACCCATTCACTGTTATCAAATATATGTAATGGGACAACGATAACTGTGGCAGCCTTTATAACCTTTAACTGATAAAAAGCCTCTGTGTTTGTAAGCCAATTAGCAAACAATAGCGCAAATTCATCTTTAAAATAAAACTCCTTACACCTTTGCCCTCCATCAATTGTAGAGTGCAAAGCGCCAAGTACACCGTCAATAATTAAATAACCATAACGCTGCGTTTCGCCTTGCTGTAATAGCACTGTATCTCGGGAAAATTGCTTAACTGAGTATTGCCCCGCCAGCTTTTGTTTTAAAATGTGTGTAAGCTCGGCATAACTATCGCCCAGTTCAAATACATATGTTTGACTCATTTATTTGCCATTTTAATCATTTGCGAATTTTAGTTGCACTCGTATTAGCATATTGAGTAAACAACCTTATATTATCAGCGCTGCACTAAGCTTTATACGTGCGCAGTAACCATCAGTAATCAATAAGAAGTAAGTGAAGATTAGAAGAAACGTATCATTTTTATCTCTATGTAACTTTTTCTGCTAATTGCATTATTTACAGAACATATCAGAAAGCATTTTAAATAAAAATTATACTTTTATAAAAGTTAAAATAAAAACTC